>JAUPLX010000114.1 GCA_030836665.1 Patescibacteria group bacterium | reverse complement strand
TCGATGACGTCTTCGACTTGGTCGGCATTGGGCTCGACGAAGTCTATCCATTCGGTCGAGCCGATCTTGAGTTTATTCATCGCCGTCGCCGGTTACGGAATCGTTGTCTTCCGTACCGACGTCCTCTTCCTCCCCCGTTTCATCGGAAAACGTTTCTTCTAAGAACCGGAATACCGCGGCCATGTTTTTCGCGACCACGGCTTCGGATATCCGTTCTTCGCCGTTTCCGACGATTCCGCCCGTCACCCCGTAGATGGGATAGAGAACGAATTCGTCGCTTTCGGTACCTTGCGTTACGACGGAACACCCGTCCTTATCCACGACGTCCGCTCCGTATTCGGAAGCGATGTCGAGAAGGAGGTCGTCGTCGATGGGCAATTCCGTACTGACGCACACGCCGCCGATGGAGAGTCCGAAAGTTTCGAAATCGTAATCTTCCTGGTTTTCGTAATTTTCCAAGAACGAGGCTTCTTCTTCGGCTTCTTCGGTTTTGGAATACGGGACGAACGCGTTCGGAAGGACGACGTCACCGGTAAAGCGTTCGGACGTGACGGAGTCGCCGAACGACGCGTAGTAGAGGCGTTCCGGACCGTATTCTTCTCGTACCGCGACGATGGCCGCAGGGTCTTTGGAAACCGCTACGACGAAGTTTCCTTTCCGGTAAACTTCCGTAACTGCCCCGAACGCGTTCGGAAGTTTCGAGAGGTCGAGCTGGGCCGCGAACGCCGAAGCGATGGCGGGGTGGGGGGTGAGTACGGCGGTAATCATCGTTTTTTGGGAATTGGAGAACGCGGGTATTATAGCCGGAGCTTACGAATGTAAACCGAAAAACGTGTCCCAAGCCAGTCTTTTTTTCTTCCTCGCGGTCCTCATCGCGTTCGTCGTCGGATTTCTCGCCGGCAGGATCGTCCGTCACCTTGCGGTGAGACGGGAGCGTTCCGATGCGGTGAAGCGTTCCCAATCGGTCATTCTCGGTTCCGTATACGAGAAAATCCTTCCGTTCCTCCCCGGGTTTCCCTATGCGCCGAAGGACATGGTGTTCATCGGAAAGGGGTTCGACTATCTCGTGCTCGACGGACTCTCGATGGGGTGTTTGAAAAAAGTGGTGTTCCTGGAAGTGAAGAGCGGATCTTCCAAAATGAACGCCAACGAAAGGGAAGTCCGCTCGGCCATTTCGGACCGTCGCGTGACGTTCGAAGAATACCGTGCCGATTTGCCGAATTTCCGAGCGCAGTAAAAGGCGCGCAATAAAAAAGGAGGGCCGGAGCCCTCCTCGCGCATCGCGCGGCAGTCGCCTTCCTTCGCGTCGCGACGTTTCCGTTAAGCGGAGACGTCCGTTTCGTCGATGATTCCGAAGATCGAATCGGCGATGCGTCCGGAGAGCTCCTCTTCCATACCCGCGATTTCAAGACCCGTCTCGAGATCGTCGGGGAACTTCTCGGCTCCGTTCTTTCTCAGTGGCATAATACGCACGTGGTTAGGAAAATAGGAACCTTCCCCGGTCTCCCGGGGAAGGGGGTATTCCACCATTCTTCACCGATATCGCAAGGCGGTTTTAAAAACTTGACCGACCATTATGAAATGCTACGATATCCGCTGTTCCCGAAAGGGCGCTTCTATCCTTTTTCCTTTTCCAAATGGAAAATAAGAAATACGTTTCGGTGCTTCTCGCCACCATCCTTCTCTCGGCCCAGTCCGTTTCGGCAATGAGTATGGACGACGGTTCCATGAGCAGTTCTTCGTCCGACGGTTCCGCGACTTCCCAAACGACGTCCGCTTCGTCCGACGATTCGGTTTCGGATTCCGAAGAAGACGCTTCCGACGATTCCGCTTCCGATAACGGCGACGTGGAAATTTCCGATTCCCAAGTCCGTAAAGGAAGCTACGACGTCAACGGCGACCTTCGGGTGGAAGGCGTTCTCTACGTTTTCGGAAATCTCGACGTCAACGGCGACTTGGTTATCGAAAAGAACGCCAAAGTCCGCGTTACGGGACAGATCGACGTCAACGGCGACATTATCAATAACGGAGGTTCCCTCTACGCTTCCAAAAAATCCGCAAACGGCGGAGGCAAGAACAAGGCCCGTAAATTCGACAGCATCGTAGCCGAAATCGACCCGTTCCTTTCCGCTAAGCTCGTCGGCGAAGAACGCGAAGGCATTCTCCAGGACATTCTCGATTCCAAGGGCTTCGTCCGCGCGAGCCGTCTTGAGGAATTCCTCGATTCGCTCAAGGACCAGATCGAAGAACGCGACGTGGCGGCTTTCGAAAAAGTGAAGGCACGTCTCGTAGCTTCCCTCGAACGCAAGATCAAGCAAATGGGCGGATTGAAGGATAAGCAGCTCGACGTTTTCTCGTCCAAGCTCGAATCCATGCCCACCGACAAGCTTCAAAAATTCGTCGACCGTCTCGAAAAACTCCAGAAGGCGACGAAGAAAAAGCGTTTCGGTTTCCAAGTTTCCCAGCTTAAGGAACTTGCGGAAGAAATCATCGAATCCCGCTCCGCCAGCGCCGACGAACCGACCGTAGAGGTTCCGACCGCTTCCGGCGATACCGGTTCGACCACTTCGTCTTCTTCCGGTTCGACTTCCGTTTCCACCGGATCCGGCTCGGCTTCGGTCACCACTTCTTCCGGTACCGTTACCACCGGCTCGGGCGAAACTACCGCTTCGGGTACTACCACCCAGCAGTAATTCCCGGTAGGAAGAATTCACGACGTTCGGAAAACCCCCGTTCGAGAGAACGGGGGTTTCGTTTTCCGTTATCCGCGATTGGGGGTGCGGAAGTAATACCGGCAAGGAATCGGGCCGTTCGGAATCTTACGGTCCTTCATTCCGAGTCCGCCCGAGAAGTGGGCCGCCTCTTCGAACGCGGTAATGATTCCGCCCGAGAGGGTCGGAGCGCTTCGAAACGCGTCGAAGAGGGCTTCGTGGGCGGACGTGGCGACCCGCTTGTCCGCGAGGCGTTCTCCGTACGGAGGATTCGTTACGAGGGTTCCCGTTCGGAGGGTTCCCGCATTCGGAAATTCCGCCACTTCGAATTTGACCGAGCGGTCCAATCCGATGGCGGCGGCGTTCTTTCGCGCCGAATCTATGGCTTCCATATCGACGTCGCTTCCGACGATATCGTGCGGTTTGTCGCGCATTTCGCGCTTCAGACACTCTTGCCGTTCTTCTTCGAACGGGATTTCGTCCGCGAACGGAAAACGTTCGAACGCGAACGAACGGAGAATTCCGGGGGCGATGTTTTTCGCGATCATCGCGGCTTCGATGGCGATGGTTCCGGAACCGCAGAACGGGTCGCGGAAAGGTTCCGAATACCTCCAGTTCGAAAGGAGGACGAGTCCGGCGGCGAGAGTTTCCTTAATGGGAGCTTCGACTCCCGCGACGCGGTATCCGCGCTTATGGAGGGGATCCCCGGAGGTATCGAGAAGGATGAGCGCTTTGTCGTTTCGAAGGAGCGCGAGTACCGAGATTTCCGGCAATTCGGGGTCTTCCGGCATGATTTCGCCCGTCCGTCCGGCATATCCTTCCACCACGGCCTTCTTTACGGTCTTCTGGATGCTTGGCAAACTGTCGAGCATCGATTTTTCGCTGACCGCCCGAATCGTTACCGGACATCCGGTGGGAAGTATCCGTTTCCATTCGCCCTTCTTCGCGATTTCGAAGAGTCCGTCGAAATCTTTCGCTTCGCCTTCGGAAACTTCGATATAGATGCGGTTCGCCGTACGGAGACGGAGATTGGTCCGCGCTACCGCTCGGAAATCCCCGTTGAAACGGATGAAACGGTCGGTGGACTCGAATATTTCGTATCCGAGTTTTTGGATTTCGCTCTTCAGTACGGACGAAAGTCCGAAGTTGCAGGTGGCGGCGAGACGCATGGGCGCGGGGATGGTTTAACGAGTTCAGATGGGCAGGATGTCCGCGGCCGCAACGACTTTAGGACCCTAGGAGTCAGGCCGCGGACATCCTGCCCATCATTCTTGCTTTGTTCGTTTCGAGGAAAAGAACGCCCCGCGTATGCGGGGCCTTTGAACTTAGATGGCGAGTTTCGGAGCGTAATCCTGTTCGTAGCGCTCTTCGCATTCCTTGACGACCGCTACGGCTTCGTCGATTCCGAAGAAACCTTCGACGCTTCCGGTACCGGGCTTCTTGAGATGCTTGTAGAATTCCCAGTAATGCTCGGTTTCTTTCTTCCAGTAGTCCCCGAGGTCATCGATGGACTGGAGATGGTCGACGCGCTTGTCGTCGGCCAACACCGCGATGATCTTGTCGTCCACTTCGCCGCCGTCGACGAATTTCATGACGCCCACGATACGGGCTTCGACGAGGGATCCCGGAACGAGCGGTTCGGTAACGCCCACGATGCAGATGTCGAGGGGGTCTCCGTCCAAATCCCAAGTACGGGGAATCGCCCCGTAGGTAAAGGGGTAAGAAAGCGATGAATATCCTACGCGGTCGAGCTTGAGAATGCCGGCCTCGGTGATGATCTCGTATTTGTTGATCGATCCTGCCGAAACTTCCACGATGGCGTTCAGGCGATTTTCCCCTTCATCGGCGAACGCGGGAAGTACGTGGAGGAGATTGAGCAGGTATTTGCTCGGTGCGTGGTTGATATTGGCCATGTCGGAAAGCGGAAAATCTAAAAAAGACCGCCGGATTATAGCGCTATCCGGCGGTTTGGCAAAGGGTTTTCCAGACTTAGTAGGTGGAATATAATTTCAGATAGTCGATCGGTTCGAGCCCCGTGTCGTTCACGGCGGATTTTCCGCCCCATTGCGAATCGAACATCCCCGAGCGCGGACGCGTACTTCCGAGATAGAGGCGATCGATTTCAGGCACGTAGGGCATGGTGAACGAAACGGATCGGTACGCCAAGGCCGCATCTTCCAGATAGAGCGATATTCAGGCGGTTCCCGTTGGGGATAGTCTCGTTTCCACGATGACCTTCTGATTGGCGAAGGTGGAGATTTCCGCGGGAATGGGCATGGTACCCTTTATGCTTCCCGAACCGTCTTCGAAGACGAGCATGCGCGCAATGGCATTGGAATCGTATTCCCGGTATTTTCGGTCGAGGTTGCCTCCCGCAGTATCCAGATGGTCGTTATCGTGATCATGATCGCTGGATAGGCTGTTCCCCGGGCTTACCCGATAGTACAGCGCGGTACCGTCCGCAAGCGACCAGAGGTACGCTCTCCGTACGGAGGAACCGTAACTCGGTTCTCCGGATTCCGATTCGATCTGGTCGATCGTGCGTTGGAGGCCGCTGAGCTGAACGCCTACCTGAACCCTCGTAATCCCCTTCGGATTCAGGTCGAGGGAACTGAAATCGTACCCTACGAAGTCATCACGGTAGCTCTTGTCCAAAAGCACTCCGCGGACGCCGATGGTCGTTTTTCGGAATCCGAGCGAATCGCCGGAAGAAGGGGAATTCCTCTCGAAACTGCTGGAATACGTCCGTCCGTCCTGGTCTTTCGCGGATATCACGTTCGTCGCCGTTTTTAGCGTCCGTCCGTTCCTATCGTAAGCCCGAAGGTCTCCGTTTTTTAATGCCGTTTCATCGAACTTGTCGAAGGGAGCGTAGGCCCTCAGGGTTTTCGGTTGGCATCCGAGCCGGGGAAACCAGGCATACGAAGCGCTGCAATCCATGCTCCATCCGTCGGGAATGAGTTCTTCGTCCAATTCGAAATCCGACGTCGCCGGGACGACGACTTCCGTGGATGCCACGGCTCCTTTGTCATTCTTGAAACGCATCGGAAGACGGATGAATCCGGAAACGGTTCCGTCGTTGTTCGGAACCGCAAGGGTGTCCGTCAGCGTGAAGGAAAGCTTGACGATGCCGGTTCCGGATATGACGATCTGCTTGTCCGCGGTCCCCGGTTGGGAACTCGGAATGGCGAGTTCGGTGAATCCGAGATGGTTATTGAGCGTAATCGAATATATTCCGTTGGTTCGCGAAATTCTCTTCAAGTTGGCCTTCGCGCTCTTGGAAGAAGTTTCCCAAGGGGATAATTTATCGGAAGCTTCCGGAGAATTGATTACCGAAGGAATGACCGTTTCGCTTTCGAATATCGATATCTTTTTCGGGGTTCCCCCTTCGGCGACTTCCATCGTTCCCGCTACGAGGCCGTTCGCTACGAGCGGCGCGCCGTCTTCGGTGAGGTTGAGTTTTCCGACCGCGAGGGTAATGTCGGTGGAGAGCGAGTTCTTCGCCATTCCGAACACCGTACCGCGCACCGAAGCCACGGCGTTGCCGGAGACGATTTCCAATTCGCTCCGGTCGCTCCGGTCTTCCCGGAGTTTCGGCGCCTTCGCCCATACCTCTCCCGAATTCAATGCGAAGCGCACTTTCGTCAGGAATCCTTTGGAGTCTTTGGAAGAAAGGTTTTCGAGCTTGAGTTCGGACGCGGCGGTGGCCATTCCGATGCGGACTTCGCTTCCGTCGGATACGTTGAGTACCGCATATCCGCCCGTCGGGACGCTTATGCTGTCGCCTTCGGAGAGTTCTCCGGTAAGGCTTTTGATCGGATTAATGGTAACGTTTCCCGAATACGAAGAAATCTTCGCGGTAATTTTCCTTTCGTAGGGATTGTAGGGGAGGCGGTCGGTATTTCCGTCTTCGACGAATCCGGGCCCGTTGTATTCCCGCACCAGCGACGTGAGCGCGGAAGCGTCGTACGTTCCACGGACGTAGGCGTGGTATCCGTCCGATTGGCGGTCCACGGCCGCAAAATCGTAACCGGCGACCCCGTCTTTGCGTTTCCCGTATCCGTAGGCGTTTCCCGTATCGGGATCGTTCGGAACGTCGGCGAGGAATTCCGCACCGAACAGATCCGAAGTAACGGCGCTCGATACTCCGTAGGATCCCGTCGCCGAGTGCGCGTAATACCCGTTCGTATCGAAATAGATGCGGTTGCCTGTAGGTTCGGGATAGTCGCCGTTCGCCCGGAAATAGCTCTCCGCCGCGATCTTGAGAGTATCGATATCGGAAAGCCGTTTCGTATTGTATTGCGAAACCTTATATCCGTTTCCGTAGGCAACGCCGACTACGGCGAGCGTAGCGACGATGCTGATGACGACGATGAGTTCCACGAGCGTAAACCCTCCGATTCGGTCGTTTTTCCGTAAGCGGGGAAACATGGTTGTGGGAAAATGGGCTATTGTCCGAGATTGTACGACACCGTTTTTCGAAAGTCAACAACGCTTTTTAACTCTTGGGGTTTTTCCAGTCGAAAAAAGGACGGTCCGTCGGACCGTCCTTTCGGCAACATTTCGAAATCTTAGAGTCCTTCGAGAAGCTTCGCGAGATCGTCATCCGAACTTTCCTCGCTGGAACCGGTTTCCTCCGGAGCGCTGTTGAGTTCTTCCGGAATTTCTTCGGAAGTCTCTTCGGTAGCCATGGCTTCGTCCGAGGAATCCTGGGCTTCTTCCATGGAAGCGTCCATATCGGAAGTCTCTACCGCTTCTTCGGCGAACTGGTATCCGTCGACGGCTTCCACGAGCTTCTGATTGATGTATCCGACGCGTCCGACGTATCCCGGATTCGCGCTCGAAGCGACGCGTACGCGGATCCATTTTCCGAAGAAAACGCGATCGGATACGGCTTCGAGTTGGTCACCCGCGTCAACGACGGCAATCTTCTTGAGAAGTCCGTCGGAACGGACGAAGGCGTGCGCCACCTTGACCGAGTAACGGGTCGAAGCGACCTTTTCGTATGCCGGAACCTCTTCGGAGAGGTACTTGCCGTTTACGAAACCTTCCTGCCCGTTTTCGAGAAGGACGCGCTTCCATCCGCGATCCACGGTTTCGAGAACCGTCATGCGGTATCCCTTGTCGACGGTAGCGACGATGTATCCCCGGACGGAGCCGAGACTGCGGACGTTGAGGTGTTCCGCATTGACGTACGAATAGTCGTCCGCGAGCGATGCCGGGGTTACGAGCGATACTGCGGCGATGCCGGCGATAGCGGCGGCGAGAAGGCTTTTCTTGGAGAATGCCATATTCGGAAAAAGAAAAATAAGCGATGCGTGGACTATTGCACCACTTATTTTCATCCTTGTCAAAAAACCGACGTTTTTCCCAAAAGTCCGGCAGACCTACTTTTTTGACGTTCCTTCGTCTCCGGCGATTCCGTCGAACAAGCGGTCGATTTCTTCCATGGTCTCGCGGACTTCGGCGTCTTCGAGCGTGCCGGTCGCCGCCGATTCCGAAGAACCGGTCGCCGCCGGTTGGGGAACGACCGCCGAACCGGACTCCGTGACGGTTCCCGATTCGGTAACGCTGCCGGATTGCGCCGAAGGAACGTTTCCGGACCCCGTATTTTCTTCCGGAATGGCGATTACGCGTTCCGGAAGTACGAGCGGAGACGGGGACGCTTCGTTTTTCCAAGGCAGGGAACAGGAAGAGAAACAGACGGTCGCGATGACCGGGAATACGAGGGCGTTTTTCATAATGGGGCCGCGGACGGCATGGCTACGATATAGGCGTTCGTGACTATACCCGCGTTCGCCGTCCTGTGCAAAAACTTTTGACTTTCGTTGCCCATGCCCATACCCTGCCGCCCGAATCCCCTCGGAAAACCTATGAAAAATCTCGTCATCGTCGAGTCTCCCGCCAAAGGAAAGACCATCGAAAAATACCTCGGAAAAGACTTTACCGTCAAAGCCTCCATGGGGCATATCCGCGACCTCGAAAAGAAAAACCTCGGCATCGACATCGCCGCGGGTTTCAAACCGAGCTACGTCGTGAGCGAGGAAAAAAAGAAAACCGTTACCGAACTCAAGAAGCTTGCCAAAGATGCTGAAAAGGTATGGATAGCGACGGACGAAGACCGCGAAGGGGAGGCGATCGGTTGGCATCTCTGCGAGGCCCTCGGAATCGACCCTGCCGAAGTTTCCCGCATCGTGTTCCACGAAATTACCAAGGGGGCCATCGAACACGCGGTAAAGAATCCGCGCCATATCGACATGAATCTCGTTAACGCGCAGCAATCCCGCCGCATTCTCGACCGTCTCGTCGGTTTTCAGATTTCCCCGGTGCTTTGGACGAAGATCAAGCAAGGACTTTCCGCCGGACGCGTCCAGTCGGTCGCCGTCAAGCTCATCGTCGAGCGCGAACGCGAAATAAAGGCCTTCGTTCCGGAAGAGGGATGGAAGCTCAAAGCGCTCGTAACGACTGCCGAGGGCGCCGAATTCGAAATCGAACTCGCCAAGATCAAAGGGAAGAATTTTCAGCCGAAAAACCGCGATGACGCGATGGCCCTCCTTTCCGAAATCGGAGCCGACGTCGCTTCCGCCAAGGAAAAAAAGGATAAGAAGGGGAATATCCGCATCGAAATTCCGGTACGCGCGAACTTCCGTCTCGATGCCGTCGAAAAGAAGGAGGGCGCCCGCGTTCCCGGAGCTCCGTTCACGACCTCGACCCTTCAGCAGGAAGCGTCCCGTAAGCTCGGGATGTCGGTCGGAGCGACGATGAGCGTCGCGCAATCGCTCTACCAGAACGGACACATCACCTATATGCGAACCGACTCGGTGAATCTCTCCGATTTCGCCATTCAGGCGGCGAAGTCGTATATCGACTCCGCGTTCGGAACCGAGTATTCGATTCCGGGAGGCCGAAAGTATAAAACGAAACAGGCCAACGCCCAAGAAGCGCACGAAGCCATCCGTCCCGCTTATGTCGAAAAAACCCCCGATACCTGCGGTCTCGACGGACAGGAACTCCGCCTCTACCGCCTTATCTGGGAGCGTACCGTCGCTTCGCAGATGAAGGAGGCCATCGTCGAGACCACGACCTATTTCTTCATCCCCGAAGGGGCTGATTCGCAGGGCTGGGTAGCCAAGGGCGAGGTCGTGCGCTTTCCTGGGTTCATGAAACTCTACGTCGAAGGTACCGACGAAGAAGAGAGCGAGGACTCGTCCATGCTTCCGTACGTCGCCGAAGGCAGCGTATTGCCGTGCAAAGGAGTATCCGGAACGCAGACTTTCACCCGTCCGCCTTCCCGATATACGGAAGCCGCCCTCGTTAAGAAACTCGAAGCCGAAGGCATCGGACGTCCTTCCACCTACGCGCCGACCATCTCGACCATCGTCGAACGCGGCTATATCGAAAAGGTCGAAAAGAAGCTCGCGCCGACCGACATCGCCTTTACGGTCAACGACTTTCTCGAACAGCGTTTTCCGGAAATGATGGACTATAAGTTCACCGCGAAGGTCGAAGGCGAATTCGACCGCGTTTCCATGGGCGAACTCGAATGGCATCAAATCCTTTCCGAATTAAACGAGGGAATCTCCGCACGCCTCCTCGCCGCTACCGAGGAGCAGCGGACGGTTCAGGAAAAGGTCGGG
>JAUPLX010000113.1 GCA_030836665.1 Patescibacteria group bacterium | reverse complement strand
CCCATTTCGGACGTGTATTCCGAAATCGCCGGTCGAAAAGGGATAGCCGTCCATTCGATTCTCGCCGCAAAGGATCTCGAAAGCGGAGACCTCGTCGAAATCGACTTCCGTTTCCTCGTAAAAGGAAAGAAGGAGAACAAGATAGTATCGGTCATTTTTCAGGTGGATATTGCCACCGATACGGCTATGTTCGGGGGGATATACGTCAGCATGGTAGTGGGATCGCTCGAACGAATCGAACTCATCTCTCCGGTATCGAACCTCCCCTTGCCCATTTATGACGGAAGCGTCGGACGGAGAAACCTTACGGAACTCTACGGAGAATTACTGAAAGAAAAATACGTGACGGAAAAAGACATTTCCGGAATTACCATCTACCGAAAGCCCCCGACGGTGACGATAACGCGGGATTGGATCAATGAAAAACTCGGAAGGGTCCTGAACGCGCGCGCATAAAAAAAACGGCCTCCGGAGAGGCCGTAACACGTCGGAAAAATCAAGAAGGCGTATCGGAATAATCCGCTCCGTACTGCGCGCGGTAGTCCTTCATCCGTTCAATCAGCTCGCCCGTCTCGTCATCCCCGCTTTCGGCGGGAATTTTTTCGAGATACGCGAACAGATCGTCGAGGGTCGCGATAGCCACTACGGGAATGCCGTATTTTTTCCGGCTTTCCTGAACGGCGGAAAAATCGCTCTCCTTCCCCTTCTCCATCCGATCGAACGCCACGAGCACGCCCATGGGCGTTCCGCCGGCTTGGCGGATGATTTCCACCGCCTCGCCGATGGCCGTTCCGGCCGTAATGACGTCGTCGACGATGAGTACCCGCTTGCCACGGATGTCGGCGCCGACGATGGAACCGCCTTCGCCGTGGTCTTTGGCTTCTTTGCGGTTGAACGCCCACGGGCAGTCGGCTCCGGAACGCGAGAAAGCCATGGCCGTATGCGTCGCGAGGGGAATGCCCTTGTAGGCCGGCCCGAAGATGACGTCGAAGTTGCCAGCGAACAATTCGATTACTTTTCGGGCATAAAGCTCGCCGAGCTTTCCGAGCGAATCGCCGGTATTGAAGAAGCCGAAATTCGCGAAGTACGGGGAAATTCGCCCCGATTTCAACGTGAACTCGCCGAACTTCAGCACCGATTTCTTCATCATCAGTTCGATGAGCGCCTCTCCAACGGGAATATCAGGTTCATTCTGTTCGAACATGGGTACGTCCTTTCTCCGCGCTTGGCGGAAGTGAGATTAGCGGTACGAGTTGATTTCGTCCCGGGTTGCCCGGGCGGCCTTGGCGGGGTCTTGCGCGTAGATGATGCCCCGAGAGGAGTTGATCATCATGCCGGCGCCATGGCGGTTCTTCCCGGCCTTCACGGTCGCTTCGACATCGCCGCCCTGCGCTCCGATGCCGGGAATGAGCAATTCCATGTCGCCCACGAGTTCGCGGACGCGGGCCAGTTCCGAAGGACGGGTCGCACCGACGACGAGGGCGATGCGGTTTCCGCCGTAACGTTCGTCCAGTTCCGCCATTTTGACCGCCACGCGCTCATAGAGCCTGAGGCCGCCCTTGGTAACGAGATCCTGAAAATCGCTTCCCCCCGGATTGCTCGTACGGCAAAGCACGATGACGCCTTTGCCCTCGTGTTTCAGGAACGGCTCGATGGTGTCGCACCCCATGTAGGGATTGACGGTCACCGCGTCGGCCCCGAAACGGACGAAGGCTTCTTCGGCGTAGCGTTCGGCGGTATTGCCGATATCGCCGCGTTTGGCATCGAGGATTACCGGAGTGCTGTAGGAGCGCTGGATATGGAAAATGAGCGACTGGAGCTCGTCTTCCTTCTCGTAACAGGAAAAGAACGCCGCGTTCGGTTTGAAAGCGCAGGCGTATTTAGCGGTAGCCGCGATCGTATCCGAACAAAACCGGTGGATGACGTTATGGCGGGCAGGGTCGGCGTATTCGTTGCCACGGGCTTTCGCAATGGAAACGTGGTCCGGATCGAGCCCCACGCACAGGAGGGAGTTTTTGCGTTCTTGCGCGGAACGCAGTTTTTCAAAAAACGGGCGTTGTTTGGACATAGCGCCTTCCTTTCTTTTTCGAGTGATGTGAATGAGCGTCCGAACGAAGCCCGCGATTTCCCGCGGGCCCGAAACGAATCATTGACGATAGTACGTTTTTTATGGATAAGTCAAACCTACCACTTCTCCCCTTCGCGGATTTCTTCGCGAAGTTCGGATATCTTGTCCCGGAGTTCGGCCGCGAGTTCGAAATCGAGATTCGAGGCGGCAACGTCCATTTCGAGTTCTAGGCGTTTAAGTACGGCGCGCGGATCCCCGGAATAATCGGTTTTCGCAAGTTTTTTTCCTTTGAGTCCGATTTCCTTAATGCTCGACACGATGGTCGTGGGCGTGATGCCGTGGGTCTCGTTGTACGAATTCTGTACCGCACGGCGGCGGTTCGTGATACCGATGGCCTTTTCCATCGCCACCGAGATTTTCTTTCCGTGCGAATACATGACGACCCTTCCGTTGGAATTGCGAGCGGCGCGTCCGATAATCTGCAGGAGCGAGGAGACCGAACGGAGGAACCCCACTTTTTCGGCATCGAGAATGCCGATATAGGAAACTTCCGGAAGGTCGAGTCCTTCACGCAGAAGATTGACCCCCACGATGACTTCGATCTTTCCGGTACGCAAATCGCGAAGGATTTCGAGCCGTTCGATGGTTTCGATTTCCGAATGGAGGTACCGTACCTTGATTCCGTTACCGGCGAGATATTCCGCGAGTTCTTCGGAAGATTTCTTCGTGAGCGTCGTAATGAGCGAACGCTCTCCGCGCGCACGGACTTCCTTAAGGTGCCGCATGACCGAATCGGCCATGAATTCCATGTCTTCGATCTCGATTTCGGGATCGAGCAGTCCCGTGGGACGGATGATCTGTTCGGCGACGACGGATGAGCGTTCGAGTTCGAAGGCCGACGGGGTCGCGGAAACGTAGACGGTCTGTCCGACCTTCTTTTCGAATTCTTCGAACTTGAGCGGACGGTTTTCCATTGCCGAAGGCAGGCGGAAACCGAATTCCACGAGATTCTCCTTGCGGGAACGGTCGCCCGCGTACATGCCCCCGATTTGCGGGATGGTAATATGGGATTCGTCGACGAAAGTAAGCGAGTTCTCGGGGAAAAAATCCAAAAGCGTGGAGGGCGTTTCTCAAAAACCCCGCTTCGACAAATACATCGAGTAGTTCTCGATGCCGTTCACGTAGCCGACTTCGGTAAGCATTTCGATATCGTATTCGGTCTTCATCTTGAGCCGTTCCGCTTCCACGAGTTTGCCGTTCTCGGCGAAAATCCGAAGGCGCCCGTCGAGTTCGGCACGAATCTTCGGCACGATTTCGGCGACGATATCTGGCGAAGTGACGAAGTGCTTGGCCGGAAAAATCGTCACGGATTCCGCCGATTCGAGAACTCGGTTCGTCACGGCCTCTTTACGGACGATGTTCTCGAGCTCGCCGTCAAAGAAAGAGAAAGACCAGAACGTCTCGCTCGAGGCGGGAAATATTTCGAGTTGGTCGCCCATGACCCGAAACGATCCCGGAAGGAAATCGGCAGTCGCGCGGCGGAACTGGAGCGCGACGAGCGAATCGAGAATGGATTCGAGACGGTAGGTCTCCCCCGCCGTAAACCGCATCCGGCCGGAACCGTAGTCTTCTTTCTCCCCGATGCCGTAGATGCACGAAACCGAGGCGACGATGATGACGTCGCTGCGCGAGAGGAGGCTCTCGGTAGCGGCATGGCGGAGACGGTCGATTTCTTCGTTGATGGTCGCCTCTTTTTCGATGTACTGCCCCGTTTTCACGACGAACGCTTCGGGCTGGTAGTAGTCGTAGTACGAAACGAAATAATGGACGGCGTTGTCCGGGAAGAATTCCTTGAATTCCTGCGCGAGTTGGGCCGCGAGGGTCTTGTTATGGGCGATGACGAGAGTGGGGCGTTGGAGGCGCGTTATGACGTTGGCCATGGTAAACGTCTTGCCCGAGCCGGTGACGCCGAGGAGAGTTTGGTGGCGGTTACCCGCTTCGAGGGATCCGCAAAGCGCCTCGATGGCTTGGGGCTGGTCGCCGGTGGGCGAATATTTGGAGGCGAGTCGGAAAGGGTGCATGGCGATTTCGATGGGGACGGATACGGACAATCCGATTCGGAGCGAACACTGCAGAACCGAATCGGGAGTATATCCGAAAGATACGTCCCGGTAAAGCGGGAAAAGAGCGGAACGGGGTATTGTTAGGAAGGGGAAATCCCGTTTTTTTATACCGCCGGAAGACTCTCCGAAATCCGTCTCCACGTCGGAAGTCCGATACGCTCGGGCCGTTCGTCTTCCCGGAGTCAGAGTTCGGCGAACAGCATGGCGACGGACTCCTTCGGAATGCCGAAGCCGTTGGAAAGGTTCGAAACGGCTTTTTTCCGCGGAGATGAGAATCCCGCCCGAACGGTCTTCAGGAAGCGGGCATCGGCATCGCGGTCGTGGGGTGGAGAAGCTTCCGGACCCGAAAGACGGGTCGGCGATAGCAAACAATCCGCAGGCTCGGGAATCCGATTCCCATCCTCCGGCTGTTTTTGGAGAATGCCGTCGGATCGGGAATCGGATTCCCGAACGAGGACGTTTGCCAGCGACCCGTCTTTCGGGTCCGTCGACGCGCTGTCGACCATGAACCGCAATACCGCGCTATCCACCTTGGGGGCGGGACGGAAACATCCCGCGGGGACTTTGGCGACGTGTTCGATGGAAACGCAGGCGTTCTTGCAAAAAAGCGAAAGTCCGGACTCTTTCCCATCCTTCGCGACGATGCGTTCGGCGACTTCCTTCTGCATGAGGATGACCATGGCTTCGGGGCGGACCGGAAGTTCGTAGAGGAAGCGGTCGAGGATGGGCGAAGTGATGTAGTACGGAATGTTCGCGATGACGCGGTATTCCGAAAATTTCGGTCCGTACTTCAATACGTCCCTCTTGAGGATTTCGAAAGCCGTTCCTTCCGGGATTCTCAAATCCCCTTTCAGAACGCGGTCCTCCAAAATCGCGACCATGTCCGAATCGAGTTCCACGAGAGTGAGCGAACGAGGGTTCATAGCGAGCAGGCGTTCGGTAAGGGCGCCGTATCCCGGACCGATTTCGATGACGTCCTTCCCCGTTACGTCCACCGCGTTCGCGATGGACGAAAGGGCCGCGTCGTCGACGAGGAAATTCTGTCCGAAAGCCTTTTTCGCCCGGATGCCGTATTCGGCGACGATATTTGCCACTCGGTCGAATTATTTAACTACGGTAGGCGTCTTTTCGTTCCACTTGTCCTTGATTCGGGAAAGTTCGCCGATATAGACCGTCCATTTCATCAGGAAATTCCGATACATGTCCTTCAGTTTGTCGATGAAGTCCTTCTTGTCGCTCTTGTAGCTGTCGGCGACGTTTTGGGAGGCGAATATCCGGGAGGCGGACTTGTACGCGGCAAGCTTGTTTGCCGTAAGGGTTTCGCAGCGCGCCTTATTGCCTACGAACCGATCGGTCGATCCGTCGGTGACGACTCATTCCGGAAAAGACTCCACCGTTTGCCGTAGCGGGTTTTTCGGGTCGGAGAGATCGGCGCAGACTTTGGAATACTGCTTGTAAAACTCGGAATCGGTACTCGTCGTATCGAACCAATTCGCCGTATCTTGGTCCATGCTTACGAAATCCTTTCCGGTCCGGGCCTGCATTTCCTTGAGTTTCGCTTCGGCCTTCTTATCGATTTCCTTGAATTCGAGGTCGAGAACGACGCGATAGGCGGCGTCTTGGTCTCCCATGGTAGTTTCCGGGCAAACGAAATCGGTAATGCTCTTCGCTCAGGCTCCGCCGGGCCTGCGGGCCTCAAGGCATTGGCAGATCTTTCCGACGTGGATGCCCGTCTTGGCGGGACATTCCCAAACTTCTTCTTCGGCAAAAACGGCCACGTTCGAAAAATGGGCGGTAACCGCGAGGACGGCGAGAATTTTTCGGACGATGCCCTGCATATGCTACCGTTTACGGAAAAACGAGAAGATTCGGGAAGTGAACGAGGGTTTTTCTTTAGGAATTCCGAATACGAGCATTTTCAGTATCTCAGAAACCGGTACCTTCCCTTCGCGGATCTGCGCGATTCTCGGGCCCAATTTCGAATCGGCATGCCCTTCTTTTCCGAGCCCGTATATCGAAGCCACGATTCCTCACAATATCATCCCGGTGACGACGGCGTCGACTTTCCGGATGGACCGATGGGTAATCTTCTGGGGCTTCTGGGGTTCCACGGTTAGGATTCGAGCTT
>JAUPLX010000112.1 GCA_030836665.1 Patescibacteria group bacterium | reverse complement strand
CGGCGACGCGGACGGGTTTGAACGTTCCGAGCCCGACGTGGAGCGTGAGGAACCTGACGGAAGAACCCGATTCGCGGATTTGGGAAATGAGGGATTCGGTAAAATGGAGCGAGGCGGTCGGAGCCGCGAGAGAGCCTTCTTTTTTGCCGAATTCGGTCTGGTAATCGAGCGCCTTCTCGTCGGAATATTCGACGTACGGCGGAAGCGGGAGCTTGCCGTGCGCCGAGAGGAAATCGTGGACCGATCCGCCGGAAACGATCTTCAGGACCCGTCCGTCCGGAATTTTCGATTCGACTTCGAGCGTGAAGTTTCAGAGCTCAATCTTCGAGCCTACGGAAAACGCGGAGCCGGGAAATACCAGAGCCTCGAACCGGGAACCATCCGGAAGAGGAGTCGCTGGCAAACGTCCTCGTTCGGGAACCGGATTTCCGGCACGACGGCATTCCCCATAAAAAGCCGGAGGACGGGAATCCGGTTCCCGAGCCTGCGGATTGTTTGCTGCCGCTGACTCCTCTTCCGGATGGTTCCCCGAGAGTTCCCGGAGAAAAAATATTTCCCCGGCTTTTTCGCGGCGGAGCCCGTCGCGGTTCGTAAATGCCGCGCTCCGGAACGCCACGCGCGAAGGAATGACCCGGGTATCGTTGAAAACGAATAGCCGACCATTTCCAGCGAATCCGGGCAATTGGCCGAACGTACGGTCCTCAAAATCCCCGGAATCGGAAAAATCGTCCGACTCCCGGGAAAACGAAAGCATCTTCGCGCTTTCGGCCGGATGGGCCGCCGATTGGGCGATGCGGTCGTCGGGCAGGTGGAACGAATAGGTCGAGAGGGCGTATCGGGAATCCATGGGGCGTTCGGCGGAAATTCGGAAGGGGCGACAAAAGGCCAACGGCGCACATCGTAAGCGAAAAACCGAAAAGGGCAAAGGAGCGTGTCCGCGGACTTCCGCCAAACTTGAATTCGGCAATTTTCGGATATGATGCCACCGTTTTCCAGAAGGTCCCGCAAGGGATCGAAATCCACCATTCCATGCGGAAAGAAACTCGCACCGAAACTCCGTTCTATCTCCAGACCGGTTTCCTCTCCAAAATTCCGGGTCTCGGACTCATCCTCATCTTCACGCTCCCGGTCATTCTCGTAAAGATCAATCCGAAAGCGGGGCTCTTTTTCATCGCGTTCTGCATCTCCTATTGGACGGTGAAGGTATTCGAATCGTACTATTTCGTCCTCTCGTCGTACCTGGCGCTCCTACGCCTCAACAAGGCGGATTTCCGCGAGAGCGAAATCATGATGGCGGAAGCGGGAGGCATCCGGCACGTCGTCATCGTTCCGATATTCACGGAACCCTACGACGTCATCGAGGAAAACGTCGCCGCCATCGCTGCGAACGACTATCCCCACCTCGAAAACGTCACCGTCCTTTTGGCAACGGAATCGCGCGTTCCGGAAGCCGAAGCGAACGCCGCGCGGATCATTGAGAAATTCAGAGATTCGAAAATAGAAATCGTGAACGTCGTCCATCCGGACGGAATTCCGGGGGAAGGTCGCGTAAAGGGATCGAACATCACCCACGCCATCAAGGAATACGAAAAGATGCGGAAGCTCGATCCGCACAACACCTTCGTCTCGACCATCGATACGGATACCCTCGTGGAAAAGAACTTTTTTTCCATCGTCACCTACAAGTTCCTTTCGACCGAATACCGCGACCAAGCGATCTACCAGTTCACTCCGGTCTATTCGAACAATTGGACCAAGGGAACCTTCTTCGCCCGACTCATTGCCATGGGAACGACGATCTGGCAATTGTTCGAATCGCAAAACCCCGAATTCTACCGTAATTTCGCCGTCTACGGACAGACCCTCCATTGTCTGCGCAAGTCGGATTATTGGTCGCTCACGTCGATCGTGGAGGATGGCCTCCAATACTGGAGGAGCTATTTCGCCTGGGGGTCGCACTTCCGCATCGTCAACGTTCCGGCGGTATGCAAAATGGACGTCGTCGAAGAAGAAACCTTCGGCCGGGCCGTAAAATCCCAATACAAACAGCTTCGCCGCTGGTCGTGGGGATGTACCGACGTCGAATACGTCATTCCCGAATTCGCCCGCCGGAAAGACATTCCGTTCGGGGAAAAATTCCGCAAGACGGGATACCTCATCCAAAACCACCTCTTCTGGGCCGGAGGCCCCCTCATGCTCTTTTTCATCGGATACGTTCCGGGGATATTCGAGAACCTCCGGAATTCCATCGCGGTACTCACGGTACCCTTCGCGAGCTCGATCATCTTCACGTTCCTCTTCGCGACGGTCGTATTCCCAAGCGTCATCTCGATCCATATCATGAAGCGCTATACGAAATTCCGCAAGCGGGACTACGTGTTCAGCGTACTCCAGTGGACGCTCGTTCCGGTACTCACGCTCACGCTCTTCTCCATTCCGGCCATCGAAAGCCAACTCCGGCTCTTCTTCGGAAAGCGTATCGACACCTTCGAAACTACCCGCAAAATACAGCGTAAGAAAGCCTAATGCTCGAAAACTATTACGAAGAAATCGGCCGCAAGCGGCGCGAACGTTGGGTATTCTGGATTATCGTCTGGATGCTTTCCACTTTCCTCTACCTCTTTTTCCAGGGGTACTATCCGTACGTCCGGCTGGATATGGGGAAGTTCTTCGAGGAAGACCGTCCGGT
>JAUPLX010000111.1 GCA_030836665.1 Patescibacteria group bacterium | reverse complement strand
GTTCGAGGGCCACCTCGGTGACGCGGGCGGAAAGATAGGCGGCGATCTTGTTGGTTCTGGAAGACATGCGGTGGGGAAATTACCGCCCGATATTACGAAATAGGGCGCGGGATTCAAGGGGAAATGCCGTTTACTACGCCTTTGCCGTCGCCCAATTGTCGCCGATTCCGATGTCTGCCGGAAGCCGGAAGCCGGGAAGGGCGTTTTCCATAGTTTCGCGAACGAGTTTTTCCAGATCCGCCATTTCGGTTTCCGGGCCTTCGAACACGAGTTCGTCGTGCACCTGCATGATCATCCGGCTCGACCATCCGGAAGCTTCGAGCTTCGCGGAAAGTTCGACCATGGCGCGTTTTACCACGTCGGCGGCAGTACCTTGGACGGGCATGTTCATCGCTTCGCGCTCGGCGCCCTTTCGGATGTTCTGATTCGCGTCGTTAAGCCCCTTTACGAACCTCCGGCGCCCGAGGGCGGTTTCGACGAACCCGGTCGCCCGGGCTTTTTCGAGGAGCGCTTCGTAGTACACTTTCACTCAGGAATACCGAGCGAAGAAGGCTTCGATGTATCCGGTGGCTTCGGCGGGCGAAGTACCGACCGTCCTCGAAAGCCCGAAACCGGTAATTCCGTAGATGACGCCGAAGTTGACGGTCTTGGCGACCCGGCGCATGTCTTTGGAGATTTCCTTCGCCGTAGGGAAAAGGAATTTCGCCGTTTCGGCATGGATGTCCCGGCCGTCTTCGAAAGCCGTAAGGAGGGCCTTGTCTCCCGAGAGGAAAGCGAGTACCCGCAATTCGATCTGCGAGTAGTCGGCGACGAGGTATTTCCAGTTCGCTTGTTCCGGGCGGAAGGCGGCTTTGATGCGGGTGGGATATCCTTCTCCCGTCGGGATGTTCTGAAGGTTCGGCGATTCGCTCGAGAGCCGTCCCGTACTCGTCGCCACTTGGTTGTAGGTGGTCCGTATCCGTCCATCGTCGGCAATGTCTTTTTGAAGTCATTCCGCATAGGTAGAACGGAGTTTCTCGTAGGTACGGTATTCGAGGATGAGATGGGCGATCGCGTAGGTTTTTCCGATTTCTTCCAGGGTTTCCGAATCGACGGAGAAACCGGTCTTAATCTTTTTCCCCGATGGAATCCCGAGTTTTTCAAAAAGGACGTACTGTACCTGTTTCGCCGAATTCGGATTGAACGGCTCGCCCACGAGATCGAGCATTTCGAGTTCGAGGTTTTTCGATTTCGCACGGAGTTCTTCGGCGATGTCGACGAGTTCGTCTTTCGAAACCCAAACCCCCGTGGCTTCCATTTTGGCCAACACGGGGGAAAGGGAAGATTCCAGGGCGAAGACGGCATCCGAAACGTCGCCGAGCAGTGCTTCGTCGGCGGAGAAATCCTGGTCGGAAAAAAACGTCCGTTCGAACGCGGCGGTCGCCGGGTCCTCGGAGACGGCGTATTCGTGCACGTGTTCGGCGTATTCGCGAAACGACGTAATCCTCCTTCTCGAATCCGAGAGGGCGAGGGCGGTTTTAAGATCGCGGAAGCGGGGCATGGGCGGGCGGTTTTCGATACCCGGACATTATGGACAGGAGTCTCCGATTGGCAAGGGAAACGGGGCGACTCGGACCCCGCTTGCCAAGCGGCGTTTTGGGAATATCATCGTGGAGGCCTTTATTTCCTTACTGTCCGCATATGGCAAAGGCTTGCACGGTGGCGCAGAAACGTTTCATGATCACTATGCCGCTCGGAATCGCCGCAGGGTTTCTCTGCGCGTTCCTCGCTTCTTCGTCGGTTCCCGGAATCTGGTGGACGCCGCTCATGTGGGCGCTCGTCACCGACCGCCTCCTCATCGGGCTCGTCGTAGGGCTTGCCGGCGCATACCTCGTACATCCGGTTTTCCGTTTTCCGATTCCGGCATGGTTCCGCGGAACCTGTTTGGGCGTTTTCGTTTCGCTCCCCCTCGCGTTCGGGGCGATGATCAACCCGACTGCGGAAGGATGGACCGCATTCTGGCTTACCCTCGCCGCAGGCGCCGTCTACGGATTCGTCATCGACATGCTCGCGACCAAATTCGGCGGAGAAGGTCCGGCGATGTTGAAATAATCCATGACGCGAACATTGAAAAACGCCTCCGGAAACGGGGGCGTTTTTCAAATCTTTCACACAGGAGATCGGGGGCATCCGATTTTCTTATTGACCCACGTTTTGTGGAGTTGGGTAACTGAAATTTTCCCCATCGCCGACCTGTCCGTTAGAATTCCATCCCCAGCATTTCGCACTACCCGAAACGGTGGCACAGGCGCTGTAAAACCCAGTCGATATCTGCGTTACCCCGGAAGAGAGTCCCGTTACGTCCGTTGGAACGTAACGGTTCGTTAACGTCCCGTCACCGATTTGTCCATGAACGTTGTATCCCCAGCATTTCGCGGATCCGGAAACGACAGCGCAGGCATTATGCGCGCCTACTGAGATTTGGGTTACCCCAGAAGTTATGTCCGATACGTTCACGGGAGTATAGCTACCGCCATTCGCCGCTCCGTTGCCAAGCTGGCCGAACCAGTTAGGTCCCCAGCATTTCACTCCTCCGGACGACAGTGTCGCGCAAGTGTTGTAATGCCCCGCCGATATCTGCGTTACTCCCGAGGACAACCCCGATACGTCCACCGGCGTGGTCCGGTTCGTCGTCGTCCCGTCCCCGAGCTGGCCATGCCAGTTGACTCCCCAACATTTCACCCCTCCGGCCGAAGTGAGGGCGCAGGAGGAATAGTTCGAAGCTACCTGTGAGACCCCCGAGGAAAGTCCGGAAACCGCGACCGGCGAGTTCCGGTGCGTCATTGTCCCATCGCCGAGCTGGCCATACGTATTATTTCCCCAACATTTCACCCCTCCGGCC
>JAUPLX010000110.1 GCA_030836665.1 Patescibacteria group bacterium | reverse complement strand
CTCTTCGGAATCTATTCGACCTTCCGCAAGGGACAGAAATTCGCCGGTTCGGCGGACGAATACGCGAAAATGACCGATGATGACGCGAACGAACTCGCGCCGATTTTCGGCGACGTTTCGACCTTTGGAAAAATGGCCGCTTCGTTCGCCGATTTCAAGGCCAAATCCGACGCCCGTTTCGCGGGGCTCGAATCCGGCGACGATGCCGATTTCGCCGACTGGCAGAAAATCATCGCATGGAGCATGGAGGATTTCGAACGCTTCTACGCGATTCTCGACATCCGCCAAGACTACCTCACCTCCGAAGCGCTCTACGCCGGCCTCGGACGCGGTCTCGTAAAAGAATCGGTCGCCGCCGGATCGGTCGTGCTCTTCGACCGAACGCGCGCCGATAGGGCGATCGCCTCGGTCAACGCCGAACGCGCGGACGGAACCCTTTCGGACGAAGTGGCCGACAAGCTCGTAGGGGAAATCGAAGCCGACGTGGGCGCGTACGTCGTCGAACTCGAAAACCGGGAACGGTACGTGGTACTGAAGGGGAACGAATCCACCATCTACGCCACCCGCGACCTCGCCGCGCTCAAACACCGCGCCGAGACTTTCGAGCCGGTAAAAATAGTCTACGAGGTCGGACAAGAACAGCAGGACCATTTCCAAAAACTCTTCGAATCCGCGAAAGAAATCGGATTCGGGGTCGGCATCGACCTTTGTCACGTCTATCACGGTTACTACGTCAACGAAGAGACGAAAAAGAAGCTCTCGAGCCGGGACGGGGCGTCGAACATCATGAAACTCCTTACCGACACGGTCGCGTACTTCGAAGCGAAATACGACGGATCGGAGGAATTCTCCAAAGAAGAAAAGCGTCGGACGGCCCGCGCGCTCGGCGTGGGTTCCATCGTTTTTAACGACCTCAAGCGCGACAAGAAATCGCCCGTGGGAATCTCGAACGATACCGAAAAAACCATCCGAGCGTTCGAGGAGGCCGGAGGCGCGTACGTCATCTACGCCTCGTGCCGCGCTAAGAGCATCCTTCGGAAGTACGGCAAACCGGTAGCGGGCGTTGCCGAAATCATGGCGGGGGGCGGTGAAAAACTCGAACTCCTCGACGTGGAAGCCGACCTTATAAAGAAACTCCTCGATTTCCCGAACGTGGTCGAGCGCGCGGCCGCGGGCGACGATCCGGTGCGCGTTACCGAATACCTCCTCGCGCTCTCGTGACTCTACAATTCGTACTACAATGCCGTTCCGGTACTGAAGGGCGACAACGTCGAAGCGCGCCTCGCGATCGCTCGGGATACCGCGAGGGTCATCGATAATGGATTGGCGTTATTGCATATCGAGACGCTGGATCGGATTTAGAAAACCGGGCGGTACCGCCCGGTTTTCTAAATCTTCTCGATAATGGCTATGTCCATGTTTCCGTCATGGGCGAGCCTGAGAAAGAATTCGCCCACGCCGCCGGAACAATCGACATCGATTCGCTTGCCCGTCTTCGCTTGAACCAAACGTTCGAATGGGACGATGATTTTCGAAAGCATTTCGTTCTTATTGCGACTGTAACTGGAAATCGGAAAATTTTGGGAAGGGATCTGCTTTCCCATATTCGCGAGCAGTATGCCGAATATTTCGATCGTAGCGGTTTGGGATTTCAATTCCGTCGATCAGATGGGTTCTCCGGATACGTAAATTTTTCCCTTTACGCCATCCAGGACGACCTCCCCCGATTTGGATATGTCCTCATACTCGCTGACGGCGTCTTCGAATCCCGTCCGCTTTATCCGCACGGATCCATCATTCAGATATTCCGAATACGTTCCGTCGAGAACGTCCTGCTCGAAAACGATTCACGATTCTTCCTGTCCGTCCACCCAGCTCTGATAGATGATTTTGGCTCCGTCATAATCGTCGCGCACGAATTCGAGAGCCCGGTCGACATCCTTTCGGAACCGCTCCAACGGCATGACGAAATTTACCGATCCCCCCATGACCGTCGTATCGTTGGGAGAAATGGAAATGATAGCGCCGGTCCTCTCCCGAACGCGGTTCTCAAATTCCGCGATGAATCCGAAAAGCGTGCTTGAAAAATATCTGACGTAGTTCGCGTAACGAAATTTGTTGAGAACGGTGATGAGGGATTGAACTCACTCTTCGGAATATCCCTTGGAGTACAACTTGGTCATCAGATTGAAGACCTCCAAACTCACCACGAGGAACAGTTTGGAATACACTTCTTCGAAATCGCGGTTTTCGGGTTTGAGGAAATCCCCGTAAAAACTCGGGATGGGTTCCGATCAGAAGGAACGAGCATTTTCGAACGCCTGACTTACGCGGTTTTTCGCCTTCGGAATCCAATCGAGAGCGTGCATATTGGAATGGAGAACCCTCTCCGTAATGACGGGGAGTCCGGAGTACGCGATTCCGTAATCCACGGAGAGGAATTGGAATGACGACTGGTTTCCGGTTATCTCACCGAATCGGTAGACCTGGGCTTTTCCTCCGTTCCGGAGTGGCGTATCGAAGTTTTCACCGTCTTCCTGCGCCACTCCGAACGTTACGAAAGGGGCCGATCATTCGTAGAAAGACGCTACGGTGTTTCCGGTAATGGGAAACGATTGGTAGGCATCTATGAGATAGCCGTAGGAAGTCTTGAAGAGGTTTCCCAGAACGTCGGAATATTCGCGCCAAGCGTCCGCGAGATTCTTCCGTTTGATTTCGTCGACGAGCCGTCCGTCGATAGTGCCCGACAACCGCTCAAGCGCGCTGATGAGGAGCATTCCCGAAACGGAATCGAAACCCAGTCCGACGGACTGGGGAAGTTCGGAAAAGAACCTCAATCGTATGCCGCCGTAT
>JAUPLX010000109.1 GCA_030836665.1 Patescibacteria group bacterium | reverse complement strand
TCTCCGGCGTGAAAACCGGAATTCCCGCTTCCGCGGCTACGGATTTCACGGGACTCGGTCTCGGCTCCCCCGAACGCCCCACCGGAACGTCCGGATTCGTAACGGCGAAAACGACCTCCGTTTCCCGATCGGAGAGGAGGTCCCGAAGAATGTCCGCCGCGAACGACGGGGTACCGAAAAACCCGATTTTCATATTACTTTCGGAGTTCTATGAAATATTCCTGATTTCCCCGGACCATCCGGAGAATCGCCGAAGCCGCCGGATTTCCGTCGACGAGGATTTCCTTCTTTCCCAATACGTTCTGGACCGTGACGGAAGAATGGACGTCGGTTCAGACGGACGCGCCGACGAAGCGGAGTCGGAACTCTTCGGCCACGAGCAGGTTGTCGCGGTCGAAATACGCCATCACGATGCGGTTTTGGGGATCGGAATCGAAAAAGAACGAGGCCGAATACGATTCGCGCCGTCCGGTTTCGAACGAAAAGGGAACGTCGATCGTCGCGGTCTTGACGGACACCGTACGGACGATCTTATTGTCTTGGGCCAGTCGGACGGTCCATTGTCCCGAAGACGGCGCGGAAATGGCAAAAACGCCGGAGGAAGTGTTCCAGTCGAAAGACCGGAGGGATCCGGAGGCCGAAGGGCCGGAAAAATCGGTAATCGAGACGTATCCGAGCGCCCCGGAAGAAAACGACATCCGGTACGAGCCGATCGAACCGTCCCGTATGGCGCGGTCGAGATCGGCAATCGGCAGGGATATGCGGTTGCGGACGGTTTCTTCGCTCATTTTCGTCGAAAAGCCCCCCAAAGAAAAAACCGCTGCGGAAGATACGACCGCGAGGATCATGACCGCGACGAGCAGCTCTACGAGAGTGAAGGCTTTCTGGGAGACCATCTACTTCTTCAGGGAAAGGATCTTCGTAACGAAGAATACGACCGCCACGAGGATAACGAAAAGGATGATTTTTCCAACCCGGTCGAGAAAGACCGCGGCCATGCCGAAGAGGAAAGATATCGAATAGACGAACCGGCGGATGAACGATTCGGACATTCCGAGGTTGAGGAGCCGGTAGTGGAGGTGGTGGATGCGGTCGCCCTTGAGCGGACTTTTTCCGTTATAAATGCGTGCCGCGATGACGTAGAACGCGTCGACGAGGTACACCCCGAGGACGGTGGCGACGGTGGCGACTTTCCCCCCTACGAGGATGGCCAGGGACGCGATGAGGAAACTCGAAAACATCGAACCCGTCTCCCCCATGAGGATTTTCGGCGTAAGGTTGTAATACCAAGCGATGATGGCCGTGGGGGTGACGACGGCCAGGATGGAGAGAACGAAGATCGAATTTTCGCGCAGTTGCGGATTCGTGTCGGCGAAATAGAACCGGACGGTCGATACCGCGATGACGAGAAGGGCGATGACGACGAGGCCGGAAGTGAGGCCGGGAACCCCGTCGGACCAATTGATGGAGTTGAATACGAGGACGTACCAGGCGATAGTGAAGAGCAGGGGGATGAGGTAGATCTTCATGTCTCAGAAAACCGCGTAATAATCGTTCAGATCGACTACGCCGCCGAAAATGCCGGAGACGTATCCGATCTTGATGCTCGTAATGCCGACGACGGCGCCCACGAAAACCTGGAGGGCGAGCCGGACTTTGGCCGGAACGGCGAAACGGGTTTTTCGAGCGTGTCCCTGGAGTTCTTCGGCCGTTTTTTTGATGCCGATCTTCTCGTCGCGATCGAATTTGTAGATCGTATCGAGATCGTCCAAAAAACTTACGGCCGACACGAGGGCGCCGAGAAGGAGGAGCACGTAGAGCTTCTCGTGCATCGATTCGGGCATCACGGGCACGAGAAAGAGCGCGAAGAGCGCGAAATTGGCGAAGAGCGCGATTCCCACGCCGAAAGGGACGGGGGCTCGTTTATGTCCGTAGGGGGCCGGGTTGTCGAGGAGACCGAATTTCGGAAAATACCGAAGGATTCCCTTGAAAATACCAAAGGAAACTACGGAAGAAAGCGTCGTCAAAGCCACGAGCGCCTGAACGGAGGGAAAGTGGAAATACGTTGCGAAGAAATCCATGGAAAACGGGGTTATTTCGTCTTTTCTTCTATTTCGATTCGTTTTTCTTCCAAATATTTCAGGAACGATTCGCGACGGAAGAACCAGACGTACGCCATGAAAAGGAGGGCGAAAGCGAGGAACGCGTATCCCACGTAATCGAGAATGGTGCGGTAATATTTGACGAACGCGACGGAAAGCACGATGATCGCAGCCGCCCAAAGGATCGATCCGAGCACGTTATACGGCCAAAACCGCTTCGGGTGCATGCCTCCGCTCCCGGCGATGAACGGAACGAAGGCACGGGTCATATTGTGGAATTTGCCGACGATGATGAAAAGCGGGCCATTTTTCGCGACCTGTTTTTCAAGGTATTTCAATTCCGTCCGGCCGAGTCCGAAAGTGTCGCCGTATTCGCGAAAAAACGATT
Source organism: Patescibacteria group bacterium (assembly GCA_030836665.1). Taxonomy (GTDB): domain Bacteria; phylum Patescibacteriota; class Gracilibacteria; order BD1-5; family UBA2023; genus JANJWP01. Next base: position 1,085 of record JAUPLX010000109.1, on the reverse strand, counting down.
TTCCGTACCGCTTTCCGAGCGCGTATCCGACGAAATTCCCGACGATCGCGCCCGCCGCGCATACCGCTATCGTCTCGGGGAGGTGTTCCTTGCCGAAAAATCCCCCGACGAGAATCATGACCTGCTGTCCGGGAATGAGGACCCCGATGACCGGAAAGGACTCGATGACGCTGAACGCGAAAGCGACGAGGTAATTCCAATTCCCGAGAGAAAGCACCAATGCTTCCATGAACGCGAGAAACTGGGTCACCCATTCCTTCTTGAAAAGGACGACGAAAAGCAACCCGAACGTGATTGCCATGAATAGGGCGTTCAGCGTAGCGGAAGCGAAGGAGACGAGCTTTTTGAGAACCGGATGTCGCATAAGGATGGATTCGTCGCATACGATACGGAAAAACCTTTCACGGGCAAAAGAAAACGCCCCGTAATCGGGGCGTTGGGGCATTACGGATTTTGGATAGGCGGAGAGGCGGAAGCTCCGGAATCCGAAACCGGTTCGGATGGCGTTTGCACTGAGACTGCCGGAAGAATTTCGGAAGGCTTCGGCTGGGATTTCGTCGGACGGTTCGGACGCCGGACGGAATTCACCTTGAATACCGGCGATTCTACGGGGGTTACCACCGGCGTTGGCGGGGTTGGCATGGAACCTCCTGCCGGCATTGGCATGGTTCCTGCCGGTCCGGGGCCTGGAATTTCTCCATTCGGCGGTATGACGCCCCCCATAGGACGGCTTTCGGGAGCACTGGTCTTCATCGAAGGAGCGAGCGAGAACGCTCCGCCTACGACGAGGGAGAGGGCGAAAAACCCGGCGACGGCGCGGACGAGTACTTTCCGCTCCCCGAAGAGCTTCGAAAGCCTTCCCTGGCGTTTGGCCGAAAGATCTTTCGCGACCTCTTCCACGTAGTCGGCCTTCGTTTCGGCGGCGGGCTCTTCGGAAAGTTCGGTTACCGCTTCTTCGGCGACCGCTTCGGCGGAAACGGCGTCCGGGGATTCTTCGGCTACGATGGGTTCTTCCGCGGACGGGATTTCTTCCGACTGGACCGGAGTTTCTTCTTGGACTTCGGCGGCGGGCTCTTCGGAAAGTT
>JAUPLX010000108.1 GCA_030836665.1 Patescibacteria group bacterium | reverse complement strand
TGTTCGTTGCGGGAATGAGCGATTTTATTGACGGAAGGATTCCGAAACGCCAGATTACCCCGGCCGCTCAAATAAATAATTATTACGGCGGATTGAATAACAATAGCAACAACATGGTGTATAAGAGCGTTGTCGAGGGCGGGGTATCGACGGAAGCGACGCTCCGATCGGGCGGTTTCGCTTCGGGAACGTTCGAAATCGGCAGGAATTCGAGCAATCAGATATATCTTAAGGATCCGGCTGCCACCGTATACGTACTCGGAACGTACTCCGGTCCTGTCAAAACGTGCGCCACGATACAGGCACCGGCTTGGGTGCGGGTGCTGAGCGTTACCTGAGGCTAAAAAAGAAAACCCCCGGAGCAATCCGGGGGTTTTCTTTTGGGGCCTGGCCCGCGAACTACTTGAGTTCGACGGTAGCGCCCGCTTCTTCGAGCTGCTTCTTGATCTTTTCCGCATCGGCGCGTTCGACGTTTTCCTTGATGTTTCCACCATTGTCAGCGAGACCCTTGGCTTCGGCGAGACCGAGACCGGTGATTTCGCGGATAACCTTGATAACGGCGATCTTCGCGGCACCGGCGGAGGTCATGACGACGTTGACGGTGGTCTTTTCTTCGGCTTCTCCGGCACCTGCTGCAGCGCCTGCTGCGGCAACCGGAGCGGCTGCGGAAACTCCGAACTTGGTTTCCATTGCGGAAACGAGATCAGCGAGTTCTACGATGGTAAGACCTTCTACGAGGTCCATGACTTTCTGCGCGTTTGCGCTGAGGGTAACTTCAGACATGAAGTGAAAGATAGTGGGTAAGTATGGTTTCTAGAATCGGGTTCTAGCGGAGGGGTCCGATACGTTCGGGCCCCTCTCGCCAATATCCGATTATTCGGCCTTGGGAGCTTCTTCCGCCGAAGCTTCGACTGCCGGAGTTTCGGCAGCGGGGGCAGCTTCGACCACTGCGGCGACCGGAGCCGCAGCCGCCTTCGGGGCAGTGGCGACGATGAGGTCTCCGACCTTCGTAGCGGACTTCGCGGCGAGTTCGTTCTTGGCTCCGTCGAAGAATCGTGCGAGACCCGAGAGCGGGGACATCATCGATCCGAGGAGCTTGGCGAGGAGAACTTCGCGGGACGGGAGTCCGGCGAGCTTGGAAGTCTCGACCGCGTCCATGATGCGACCGTCGATGTATCCTCCGACGAACTTGATCTTTCCTTCCTTCTTGAATTCGGCAACGTACTTGTTGACGGCAGCGAGGGTGGCGATCTTGTCTCCCTTGGAGATGACGATGGCTACCTGTCCCGGAAGGGTGTCGAGGTTGAGGTCGGCTCCGAGAACGTTCTTGAACGCGATGCGGATGAGGGTCTTTTTCGCGAGCATGAATACGCCGTTTTGGGCGCGGGCATCCTTGCGGATGGCGTCGATGTCTTCTACGGTAAGGGCGTTGTTCGAGGTGAACGCTACGGAGGTCGCATCCTTGAGGTGTGCCTCGAGGACGGCGAGAATCTCCGATTTCTTAGCGCGGGTAACTGCCATGGGAATGGAATTGGTTAGGGTGCGGAACGTCCGCGAATATTGGTCGTTCGGAAACAAAAAAATCCGTGGTCTTGAGACGCACGAACTCCTCGGATACGGAGCGCGGTAAGCGCTTCGGTATGAGATGTTCCCGTCTCGGCAGGGCTTATGGATGCCTGCTGTCTGCGACTGAAATCCTGTAAAGGACGTGGGGATTGTATGCGAAAAGGGAAAAAGTCAAAAAGAATTACTGCTTGATACAGAAAAGCACGGCCACGTTTTTCGGGCGGGTTTCATTGCCGCCAGTCGAGTTCGTTTGAAACGGTACTATTGAAGACATGCTCCAGTAAATGCCGTTCGAGTATCCGTTTCCTACTCCGCCGACGCCGTTCCCGTGCGTATGGCTTTTGAACGCGTCCGCTTGCGTACTTCCTATTTTCTCCGTTCCCGTTCCACCCGTTCTCGAAGCGAAATCGATGTCGTTCGTCGCCGAGGAATCGGAACCGCGCATGAACCGTCCCCGTAAATCCATCGGGTTCGTGCCTCCGCCCACCGCCGGATCGTTCGTGCCGTCGGCCAGATCCCATCCGGACGGACAGGACGTACCGTTAAATGCCATGATGGCTCCGGGAGGTACCGTATACTGCAACATCTCATTCCATTTCGTAATGGTCAGCGGCTCGTTCGTAGTCGCTGTGAGGGTTGAATAGGCCGCATATCCGGCGGAGAGTCCGACGAGCGCGCCGAAGAAGGCGATCGCCGAAAGCAACGGTTTTCGGAGGGAAGGAAAATGTTTCACCTGGTTCGGACGGTTATAAATTGAAGTTCGCTCCTTTTTACGGTTTTCCTATCCATAGCATCCCCAGACGTCCCCATACGACATTGTCGAGACCGGTAAGGGTGCAGGAACTGCAAGAGACGTTGAAAGTGAGCGTTTGTCAGGCGGCCACGTTGTATACGCCATGATTATGCATCCCATCCCAAAGCGTATTCGTAGGTCCCATGAGACTGCGTACGACGTCGCTTCCATCAATATAAGCGTACGCTTGTACATACCCGACGTTCGAAGAAGTTCGGGCATCTTGTTGGTAGTTCCATACGATGCGCCCGGCTTTTTTAAATCGTATGCCGTAGCTTCCCGTGGTGATCACTTCGAAAACGCTCGGATCGCTATTTTGGGCAACGGAATCGAAAAGCACGTATCCCCCGTTATTCGCCGTTACCGTCGCCATATTGGAAGGGCCGGCAAGGAACGTCGCGGATACTTCTTTTCCCGTTTCCAAAGTCCCTATGCGGGTCTCATGATTCATAAAATTATCCTTCAGTTGCGTCCACATGCCCACGGTAAGCTTGTCGCTCGAAGTAACGTCGGAGAGCGCCGTATAGGCGGCATATGCGATGGAAAGCCCAGCCACCGTCATGAAAAAGGCGAAACCGGAAATTACCGATCGTCCTACGGATTGCCGGAGGG
>JAUPLX010000107.1 GCA_030836665.1 Patescibacteria group bacterium | reverse complement strand
GCTACGCGCGGGTCTTTCAGGCAGAGGAGGGCGTTTTCGATCATTTCCTTCGCGGTATTTTCCGCCCGGATATGGATCCTTCCGCTCGAAGCGACCACCTTGCCATCCTTGTAGAGGGTGACGAAAACCGGATCTTTCGTGCGGGAATATTCGCTTTCGGCAAGACCGATGTCGCCAAGTACGGGAACCCTGCCTTCGGAGAGGTAGGTGACGAGGGTTTTTCTTGCGGCTTCGTGGAGCATTTTCTCGGGTATTATGGAATGGATTTCCTTACTGCGAAGCGATTTCGGCTATTGGAATCGAACGAGTTCCTGCTCGGCTCGGCGCACCGAATCGAGGTCTTCGCGTTCGATTCGGGAATAGATGTCGCCCAAAGGGTCGAGCCCCGTGAGCGCGTAGAACTTGTAGTAGGTGAGTTCCGTCAGGAGGCGGAAGAACGTCATGAGGACGTTGGCTACGACGATGACTCCGACGAGCGAATAGATCATCGTGTCGGTTTCGCCCGAATTCTGAAAGAACACCACCGAAGCCGCCGTCGCGATGAAGAACCCCGCGAACGAAGAATACACCGCGAGCACGGCATACCGGTAATTCGAGAGGATTTCCGATATGAGCGCCACGCCGAGCGAATTGAGGAGGACGTGGATGACGAAAACGAAGACGATGCGGTCGATATTCGAGGCCCCCATGTAGACGTAGAGCGGGACGACCAGAATGAAGAGCAGTATGGAGAAAGCGAACGTCTGTCCGAACGTCGCGAGCCCCTCCTTGTATTTGTTCGGAAACACGAGCGAGTTCATGAAGAGCGACAAATAGCTCGAAAGCACGATGGCGAGAAACGCCACGAGAGCGAGCACGTAGGGAAAAATCCCCGGGGACGCGATCTTGGCGGTCTTGAGGAAGAGGATGGTCGAAATGAGGATGATGACCCCTCCGACGAAACCGGAGACGAGGCTTCCGAGCGTGGAAAGCCCGACCGATACGAAGTCGATTTTCGGGGGTCCGAGGAGGTCTTCGGCGGTAGCTTCTTCCGAAGGTTCTTCGACTGGCGCTGATACCACGGGTGCGGCCGTACCGACTGGCGTCGAAGCCACGGGCGCGTATGCCGGGTCGGTAGGGAGGCTATTTGGAGTTTCTGGGGCGTTCATGGAGGAAATGGATGACGACGATCGTTGCCGCTGATGCGCAGATGATGATATCAGCGAGATTGAAATTCGCAAAATATTTCACCTCGATGAAATCCGTTACTTTTCCCATCAGGATACGGTCGACGCCGTTCCCCGCCGCGCCGGCGAGGAATGCCGCGTAGGCCAGGTCGACCATTTTGGTTCCGCGAAGCTTTTCTTCGCGCAGGTAGTAGTAGGCGACGTAGGCGATGAGCGCGACCGTCAGGATTTTGAGCGGCCACCCCGTAATCGGCGCGGAGAAGGCGATCCCTTCGTTCATTTGGTGCCGAAGCCGCACGAAATTGCCGAAAACGTCGGTTCCTTCCGGCGGAATCGCGTTTTCGGCAAGTCTTTTCGTTCCGTAATCCGCCGAGACCAGTGCGAGAAATACGGCAATGAGGCTCGGGGCGTTCACGTTCGGAGACTACCGGTTTTTGATAATTTTGTCGATGAGGCCGTATTCGAGGGCTTCTTCCGGCGACATGAAATTGTCGCGGTCGCAATCCTTCTCGACCTGCGCGAGAGGTTTGCCCGTATGCTTGGCGAGGATTCCGTAGAGGGTCCCTCCGGTCTTGATGATGTTTTCGGCGGCGATCTTGATATCGATGGCCTGTCCTTCGGCACCGCCGAGGGGCTGGTGGATCATGATTTCGGAGTGGGGGAGGGAAAAGCGCTTCCCCTTGGTTCCCCCGGCGAGGATGATGGCGCCCATCGACGCGGCGAGACCTACGCAGACGGTCGAAACGTCCGGCTTGATGTGCTGCATGGTGTCGTAGATGGCGAGACCCGCGGTAACGTGTCCGCCCGGAGAATTGACGTAGAGCGTAATCGGGGCCTTCGGATCGGCTTTTTCCAAAAAGAGCATCTGGGCCACGACGGTGTTCGCCACCATCGAATCGATGGCGTCCCCAAGGAAAATGATGCGGTCTTCGAGGAGGCGCGAGTAGATGTCGTATACCCGTTCGCCCGACGGGGTCTTGTCGATGACGGTGGGAATGAGCGTGGAGCGGACGGGGCGCGAAGACCCGCCGAACGGCCCGTATCCGGTAACGTTGCGAATCTGGGAGACGAGGCTCATGGAGATGGGATCGAAGTGGGACATGGTCGGAATTGCTGGGTAAAACGCCAAGTCGCCCGACGAACGGGCGGCTTGGGGGATTTTTGAATTAGAACGAAATCGGATACGCCTTGACCGCGTCGCCGTCGAGAAGGCCTCCGCTGCCGGTAACGCCTCCCGGGCCGATGAGCGACGAGGGGCAGGTAACGCAGTTGTTGAATTTGGAATCGAAGTTGCCCGAAACCTTTACGATTTCGCCCTTCTGATCGTCCGTGAGCGTCGCGGCCAGATTGTAGGCCTGACCCTTTTTGGAAGTCGAATCCCAAGGACCTGCGGAATTGTTCTTGGCGTATACGCCGTAGACGTAGTGCCCCACTCCGTAGTCTTTCATCGTGGCGGTATCCCCGACCTTGACGTCTTTGACGGAGGGATCGAAGAGATCTTGGGAGAGGTACTGTTTGCCGAGCACGCCTTGGCTCATTACGCCCTTCGCCCCGATTTGGGTCGTCGCGTCGCCGGCCATGACCTTTCCGCCCCCGGCGCCTCCGGTAACGGTGGCTATCGCGTCGCCGTTCGGCGTGGTGGCGAGAGTATTGGTAAGGAGGGCGCTCGCGGCGCTATCGTAGCCCCAAACTTCGTTCGTACCCTTGGCGGCCGGCATCGGGTAGTAATTTTTCTCTTGGTAGAAGAGATTGAGGGCTCCTTCGATGGAAGCGAGCTGGGAAATCTTGGTAGAGTTCTTCGCCTTGTCGGTCGCGCCGCCGAAGCTGGTATACGCGACGACCGAGATGATCGCGAGGATGGTGATGACGACGAGAAGTTCGACGAGCGTGAAGCCCTGGCGGTTCGAAACGTGGCGCATTCGTTCGCGTGGGATATGCGGATAAAAACCTTTTACCGGAGATTACGGCATTTTTGAAAAAATTCAATCCAATATGCGGAAATGAAAAACGCTCCCGGAGGAGCGTTTTTCGGTAGTGAAGGCAAAAGGTCCTTTCTCAATTACTTGAGGGAGTACGGGAGATTTACTCCGCCTGCAGTAACTGGCTTTGCAACACCTGTAGTCCAATCGTAGGCGTTGATGAGGCCATCGATATCGGTCGGACCAGCGCCGGTAGCGTAGGTTCCTTCAACGAGCGCGGTTTCAGAACCGGCGTTGTTGAGGGTACCGGCAACCTGGAAGACCGAGCGGAGGCGGGTCTTGTTGTTGACGTTTTCGCTCACGGTAACGGAAGCCATGACGAAGGGCTTTTCGGTAGTTCCGGCCTTGTCGAAGAACTTGGAGCCGTCAATCTTGAGCTTAGTAGGACTTACGTTAGCTGCGTAGTAGGACGAACCGGTCCAAACCACGGTACCGCTGTAAACGGTTTCGGTAGTCGCGTGACCGCTCATGGAATTATCAGCGTCAGTAAGAGTGTCTCCGTAAGCGTC
>JAUPLX010000106.1 GCA_030836665.1 Patescibacteria group bacterium | reverse complement strand
GCCCGGTCGAATTCGTCCCGATTGAAATCGGGCCAAAGGAGATCCGAATAGAAGTATTCCGAATATTCCGCCTGGTAGAGGAAATATCCCGAATGCCGCACGTCTCCCCCGGTTCGGACGATGAGATCGGGGGGTGGGAGTCCGCCGGTATCCATGAACGAGGCGAAGGCTTTTTCGTCCAAAGTTTCCGGATCGGCCCCTTCGGCTATGGCGCGTTTCGCCGCGCGGACGATTTCGTCCTGTCCTCCGTATCCGACCGCGAGAACGAGCGTCATCTTCGAATGGGCTTTCGTGTCCGATTCCGTCGCGTCGAGGGCGTCGACGACGTTTTGCGGAAGGATGGAGCGGTTCCCGACCCACCGGAAACGCACGTTTTTCGCGAACAGCCTCGGGCGTAAGGCGTCCACGCGTTCGATGAGGAGCTTGAAGAGGTAGGCAAGTTCGTCCTCGGAGCGTTCTTCCACGTTCTTTTTCGCGAGCGCCCAAAAACTCGCCACTTCCACGCCCGCTTCGATACAGTATTCGATGACTTCTTCCATAGCGTCCGCCCCCTTCGAGTGCCCCATGAGGGTCGCGAATGCGTGGCGCTTGGCCCAGCGGCGGTTGCCGTCCATGATGAATCCGAGGTGCATTCGGGAAAGGGTTAGGAACGCGCATCTGGCACGTTCGTCCGATTAATGGGAATCGAGGTAGTCCTGTAAAATGATCGAAGCGGCCATGGCATCGACCCGCCCTGCCTCCTTGCGCCCGATTCCCGCCTCTTCGAGACTGAAATATGCCGCCGAGCTGGAAAACCGCTCGTCCTGTTCGTGAACGGGGAGGTTCGGAAACCGTTCCCGGAGAGTCGTCGCGAATTTCCGCATGAGCCGGGTCTCTTTGGACTCGCGTCCGTCCGCATGGTTCGGAAGTCCGATGACGAAACCGGTGATTTTCCGTTCTGTTACGACCTTTTCGAGCTCCATGAGCGCGGTGGGGGTGGCGATGTCGGAAACGGGCATCGCGATGCCGGCGATTTCGGTCGCGAGGCCGATGCGGCGGGTTCCGTAGTCGAGTCCGAGAAGGGCCATAGGGGAAGTTTTTCGAAAAAACAGTCGACTATTCTTTTACGGCGACTTCGATTCGGACGCGGATATACGTATCCTCGCCGAGATGGATCTTCACGTCGGTGGAGCCTTCTTTTTTCAGATGGTGGCCTTCCGGAAGGGCGACGTTTTTCCGTTCGAGCATTACGCCGAAATCCTTCCTGATGCGTTCGATGATTTCGTGCTCGCCGATGCCGCCGAAAACTTTGCCTCCCGAGCCCGCGAGTTCAAAGCGGAGGGTCTTGGTATGGAGCGCCTCGGCGATTTTATGACGGTCTTCGACGAGGCGGCGTTTTTCGTCCTGCTTTTTCTTGAGCCGGTTTTTTTCCTCTTCGACGGCCTTGTCGTCCATGAGGACGGCGAGCTTTTTCGGAACGAGGTAATTTTTCGCCTGGGCATGGCTCACTTCGACGATCTCACCTTCTTTTCCTATGCCGGCGAGGCGGGTCGTGAGTTTGACCCGGAGTTTTTCTGTTGCCATGAGGGAGGAGGGGATTAGGTTCCTTTCGAACGATACGGCTGGTAAACGTCCCCCAGGGGACCTTCTCTTCCCGCTTCGCGGGAATTCACCTTGTCCTCGGTTTTCGGGAAACGGACGAGACCGCAGCGACTTTAACTCTGTTAGGAGCTAGGTCCGACCGTTTCCCGAGAACCTGCGGATTGTTTGCTTCTCGCTCGTATCGCTTACGGAAGGCCGGCTAACTATTCGCCTGCGGTGTCGGACGGGGGAACTCCGAGGTCGACGGTTTCGAGGATGATCTTGTATCCGAGGAGTTCGGAAGCGAGATTGATGTTCGTTCCGCCCTTTCCGAGGATTTTCGGTTTTTCTTCGGAGGTGACGTGCGCGACGATGGTCTTGGTATTTTCGTCGATGTCCACGCTGATGACTTCGCCCGGTACGAGCGCCTTCTTCGCGAGCTCCCGCATGTCGGGGACGTAATTGATGATGTCGACCTTTTCGCCGAAAAGCTCGTCCACGACGCTCTTTACGCGAATTCCCTTCGGTCCGATGAGCGAGCCCGCCGGGTCGATTTCATCGTATTCGGTAGCGGCGATGAGTTTGGTCTTGAGGCCCGGAATGCGGGCGATGGAAACGATTTCCACCGATCCTTCTTCGAGTTCCGGAACGTTGGCTTCGAAGAGTTTCACGACGAGTTCTTTCTCACGGCGGGTGAGGACGACGCGCGGTCCGGTCATGGTATCTTCTTCGATGCGGGCGACGTAGAGGTACATGCGCTGGCCCGGAACGTAGCGGTCCTTGGAAACCTGTTCGGATTTCGGGAGGACGACCTGGGTGCCGTTGTAATCGAAGATGACGCGGTTCTTTTCGACGAGTTCGACTTTGAGATTCACGATTTGCCCTTCCTTGTCCTTGAAGAGGTTGAAGATTTTCTCCTTTTCGGTTTCCTGAATTTTTTGGACGATGACCTGGCGGGCCGCTTGGGAAGCGATGCGTCCGAAGCCTTCGGAACCCACGACGTCGTCGGTAACGTCGATTTCGATAGTGTCGCCGAGCGAGAATCCTTCGGCATCTTCCCCGAGGTCTTCGAGGCTGATTTCGGTTTCCGGGTTTTCCACGGTTTCGACCACGGTCTTTTCGATGCCGATTTCGATGGTTCCGGCATCGACGTCGATCTTGACGTTGACGTTGGAATCCTTGTTTCCGAAGTCTTTCTTATAGGCGGTCTTGATGGCCGCCTCGATG
>JAUPLX010000105.1 GCA_030836665.1 Patescibacteria group bacterium | reverse complement strand
GATTCGCCGGATTCGTAGGCGTCTCCGAATCGGAGGGCAGAGATTTTCAGCTCGCGAAACGCTCGTTTCGCAGTGGCCCGTTCGGTCGAGCGGTAGGTCGTAAGTACTCGACCGAACGTCCAACCGAGAAACGAAAACGCCGCGATCGCCGTAAGTACGACCATCTTAAGGCTTCCGTAAACGAGTACGAACATAATCGCCACTCCTCGTCCCGCGGGGCCGGAGAAAAATATTTTCGAGAACGTTTCCGAAAATATTTCGGCTTTCAGATGGTCTCGGAATTGGGACACGGCATCCTCCTTGAAAATGGGTGCGTCGGATGGCTCCGAACGCGGATGTTAATGAGCTTCCGGGGCGTTTCCCCGGACGGAGAGGCAGTAGCGCGGGAGCCTCTCCGTCCGGGAAAGCGGGTCCCGGAGTTTCGACGTTCGCTGTCGAAACTGTGGGGAAAGTACCCGTGGCGAAAAGGAAAAAAACGGAAAAGTTCGCGAAAAAGGCATGAAAAAGCCCGGAACCGTGGTGGTTCCGGGCTTAGGCGTCCGCTCCTTTTAATCGGACGCTCGTTTTCGCGACCCTTTCGGAGAAACCTTTCACAAGGGTCCCTTCAAAGATATACGCGTTCCCCGACGAGGGGAGTGAGAATTTGTTTTTCCGGGAAAAGCCGACGGCCGAAAGCGTGTTTCATAGCCGGAATGCTCGTCCTGGTTTCGCCGTGGATAAGGGCGATCCGCACGTCTTTGAAACGTGCTTTCGCTTTTCCGGAACCGGCGGGATTGCCGACTCCGCACCACTCGCGGACCATGGATTCGTCAGCGTGCGAAGACAGGCCGTCGAGACGTCCGATTTTCGCACGGACTTCGAAGCTGGCGCCGATTTCGGGAATCGTGATGATTTTCTCCCCTTCCGTCAACGCCCGCCCGGGAGTCCCTTCGGCCATGTATCCCGTGAAGAGGAACTCGGCACGGGAATTTTCCAAATGTTTCCGGAAATACTCGCCGACCGGCCCGCCCGTTCCCATTCCGGACGAAGTGACGACGATCTTGAACCCCGGTTTCGAAAGAACGCTTTCGCGCTCGTTCTTTTCGAGAATCTTGAACGTCTTCGGCCCCGAACGCAACGTTTTGGAATAGGCGGGAACGTAGTTCTGATACATCCTCGTGTAGATGGTCGAGAGAGGGGAGTCGAGGTAGATTTCACCCTCGAACGCCCCCTGCTGTTTCAGCGTCACGAGGAGATGTAGCACGATTTGCGCCCGGTCGAGCGCGAAAGCGGGAAGCACCAGGATGTCACGCTTGCGCGAGGCGTCCTTGACCGTATCGCCCAATCGGGAAACCACTTCGCCCCAACTGCCCGGACGTCCTTGTTTACCGTCGTAGTGACGGCGTCCGCCGTAGGTGCATTCCACCGCGATGAGATCGGGATGGAGGCCTTCCGGAATGACCGGAGTGCCGTGGGGTTGGAATTCGCGAGTCGGCCCGATGTCGCCCGAAAGGACGAACGTCTTGCTTTTCTCACGGCCCTCGCCGATGCCGTGCACCCGGAAAGCGACCGAAGTCGAACCGAGCACGTGGCAGGCGTCGAAAAACATGACCGATACGCCCGGAGCTCCCGGCAAGGGAATCCAGACGCCCATTCCTTCGGCTTTGAAACGCGTAATGGCCTTTTCCGCGTCTTCCGGGAGGAAGAGCGGTTCGTTGGGCCGTTTCGATTCCATTACCTTCGGAATGTCGGAGGATTTTTCGATACCGGTCCGGTCCAGGAATTCCTGGGCGACGGCGGCTTCCGCCGGCGAAACCTTCTTTTGGTCGGTTTGCGCCATACGGTTCCCGCCGGAAGCCCGCTTAATGCCTTTCGCCTTGCTTTCGGTAATGATTCTCAGGGCTTCCTTGATGTCGGCGATCTTCTTCGCGTAAGCGGATTGCTCGGACTCGTATTGTTTGAGTGCGAGTTTTGCCGCGTCCGTAAGGGAAGCCCGGGCGACTTTCGCCGTAAGCGCGGTAGCCCAGATTTCTCCGGGATAGCCGTTCTTGACGAATACGGGCAACCGGCCACAATGGTCGGCATGGCCGTGCGTCAGGAGGGCGAGATGGATCGAGGAGGGTTCCAACGGGAACGCCCCCCGGTTCGCTTCTCCCGACCCCGGCCCTTGGTAGATGCCGCAATCCGTGAGGGTGCGGTATTCGGAACCGTCGTCGTATTCGACGACGAAGAGATGTGCGGAGCCGGTCAGGTTAACGCTGCCGTCCCCGATACTGCCCCAAGGGGTCCAGTAGGCCGCAATGGGTTTGCGTCGCTGGTTCTTGGTCAATACCTTGTTACGTTCGTTTTTTGCCATGACGGCCTCCTTAAAAAAGAATTTTGTTTACGCGCCGATGCCCTTTCGGGATTTCGGCGCGGCTCGGATGTTAAAGAACCTGACCGAGGTATAATGATAAAAAACCATTGCGCAAGTCTATATTTGACAAAATAAAAAAAACTCGTGAAAGGTGTTGACTTTTCCATGAAACTACTATAGTCGCGAGTAGGTATTCCTATTTTCCGCCCATGCGCACCTTTTTCCGATTCGCCTCCGTCGTTCTCGCGGCAACGATCGCGGCTATCGTGACGCTCCCTTCCGCCGACGCGTACTATTCGCCGTTCTCCCGCTATTTCGACGAATCTCCGGATTTCACGATCGAACAGGCGTACCAGTACGACGATTCGGATACTTTTTTCGTCCGCGTCTGCAATCGGGGACAAACCCCCATTAACGGAGGAACCCTCCGGATTTCGGTAGGTCGCACGCCTTCCGATCGGGCAGAACGGAATTATTCCGGTCTTACTCCGGCTGCCGGCAGCTGTTCGAATTTCGAGCTCTCCAACATCCGCCAGTACGGACGCAAAGCGAACCGCACCTACGGACTTCTCGCTTCCGTATCTTGGATCGGCGGAGGTTCCGAATCCTCCCTGACGAACAATTCCAAAAACATCCCGGCTTCGGCGACGATGAGAAGCGGGGGGTCGGTACAGGACTCGTGGACGCCGAACGCTTCGTCCCGCAGCGTCTACCAAGATCCGGTGAGCGACCTGTATCTCGACCGCCCCACGAATCCGAAGCCCGGAAAAACCTGGTACTACTCCAACGGTGCGAGCTATACTTGCGGCGGATACTGGAACGGCAATACCTGGCGGCCGTATTCGCGCTACGTCTCCGATTACGCGTCCGACGACCAATACTATCCGGGATATTCCTATTCCAACGGCGAATACCGCAATTATTCGTATTCCACGAATTCCCATTGCTACGACCGCTACGTTCCGGGT
>JAUPLX010000104.1 GCA_030836665.1 Patescibacteria group bacterium | reverse complement strand
TACGTCAAAGAATGCCAAAACCCTGTTCTCTTGATCGGAAGCGGGTAAATCCCAACTTTGGTTTTCTCGGATTGAAGGGGATATCGGAATTCCGAACGTTCGTTTTTCCCGCAAAGCGGCTTGGTTCACGCATTTTCTGGACACCTTAAACGCCGACGAGAACGAGAATTGGTATTCCGGAAATATTGAAAAACGTGCCGTGCAATTTTCCGACAACGCGGCAGCCTATTCCTGGTTCGAAAATTCGTGTGCTTTCGGACGCGTCGTAAAACAGTCGAACTTTCACGATTCAACGGCTCTCACCGACGATCTTGATAAATTCTGAGCCCATGCGGCTTTGAATTCCACTCCATGACCCCTCGGACACGCTACTGTCGAACGCAATTCCTTTTTTCGTGGCGAGTTCACTACCGGAGGGCGTTTTTCCAAATGGTCGGATTCGGGACGGAGTTTGGTCGTCGGTTCCGACCATTCCATGCAGACGGACGATTTCGTCCTCTACCATGCCTACTGTAACGATTCCCTCAACTACGCGTTCGTTTCCCGAGGGCTTGCCCGAGCGAAATTCCGACAGGGGTTTTCACGGGCGTTCGTACTCCGTGGCCTAGAGCGAGCGCATTTTGAGAATGCCGGATTGGCGGCGATTTTTCTCGGACTTCGCGAACGTGAAATCGGAAAGGGAGCGACATGGAGCGGAACGGCCCTGACGGAAGGGGTGTTCATCGGTCCGAATTGCTTCTCTTCTTCCGCGGATAGAGTGTCGTCATCCAAGGTTTCGGGCCAACAGGAGGATTCCCTGTACCGCGCCATTATTCTTGACTCGGCGTTTTCCCAGAGGGAGTTTATTGGGAATACCCTCCGTTCCGCGGAGTTTCTCCTAGGCGCACAAGGAAGTTCTTTCGGGGAATTTTCCGCAAAAGAAGCCATCGCGTATCCCGGAAGCCTCTCTCGGGCAACGGTATTGCCGTGAGCGTTTTTCTCCTCGAAGATATTCGGAGGGTTTCGAGATGCCGATATTCGATGAGGATTTCAGACCAGCGTTCTTTCGTCGAACCCTTCGATGCTCGCGAAATTCGGCGAACGGATGAAGGCGGAAATCGCAAGAAGGACGAACGTCGCTTATCACGACGATCGGTTTTCGGGAGCCTCGTCAATGGCGCATAACCGTACGTGCGAAGATATTGCGAAGAGCGGAATTTCCGAAGTCATTACTTGGATTGACCGGGTTTTCTCTGCCCAATCGTCCGTTCCCGACGTCCGATACCCGTTCTTGGGGTCGAAAATCTCCGGTGACGACACGCTGGGTCACGCATTCGTTTCAAAGGGGGATTTCGTAGCGCTTTCGCACAACCTCCCGATCATTAAGGAAAGAAAACGCACCGGGGCTTCGTATTTCGTAGTAGAGGAACACGATATTTCAAACCTCCTTTCTTGAGTTTTCTACACTTCCGATTGCGTTTGGCGAATTCGGAGATATAGTTTGCGGTATGAAAACCGTCATCGTCGACATCGCGCCACAAGGCGTCCATAAAGAAGATCTCGAAGCCCGAATGGTCGAACTCGAGAGTCTCGTTTCGACCTATGGCGGCATTACCGTGGTCAAACGCGTCCAAAAACGCGATTCCCCCGACTATGCGACCTACGTCGGCACGGGAAAACTCGAAGAACTCATCGCGCTTGGCGAAGAACTCGGAGCCGAATTGCTCGTCATCGGAAACATCCTCAAACCGGCCCAAATCTACCACGTCAACGAAGAACTCCGGAAAAAAGAATCGAAGATGAAGGCTTGGGACCGCGTCGACCTGATATTGAAAATATTCGCCCTCCACGCGAATTCTCCGGAATCCAAGCTCCAGATCGAACTCGCTTCCATCAAACATATGGGTCCGCGCATTTTCGGCATGGGGATGGAACTTTCCCGTCAAGGGGGGTGATCCAAATGAGGCGCTTCCGGCGCTCGGGGAATCGGTGAGACGAATACCGAAATCATGAAGCGCCATCTTCGGGAGAAATCCGAACTCATTCACGAAAAACTGAAAACGTATGAAAAAACCCGTGCCGAACATCGGAAACACCGCAAACGGGTAGGATTGCCGACCGTCGGAATCGTCGGATATACCAATGCGGGAAAATCCACGCTCATGAACGCGCTTACCCATAAGGGCGTATTGGCCGAAGACAAGCTTTTCGCGACGCTCGGAACTTCGGTAGGGAAGATGTACGTTCCGCCCGAAGATCCGGAATCGTGCGAGCGGGGAACGGAAATCCTCGTTAACGACACTATCGGATTCATCCGCGAATTGCCGCCCGATCTCATCGCCGCGTTTTCGTCGACCCTCGAAGATTCCATCGAATCGGACCTCCTTTTGCACGTGGTGGATGCCGAAGATCCGAAAGCGTATGAAAAAATGGATATCGTGAACGAAACGCTCGAAAAAATCGGCGCGAAACAGAAACGGCTCCTCGTGTTCAATAAGACCGACTCTTGCACGCCTGAGAGAATCATGGAGCTCCGTATGGCAGGAGCGGGTTTTCCCGTTTCCGTTCCGGCTCATGCCAAGGCTTCGCCTCAGAAATCGCCGGAGCCGGAAACGGGAAAACCCGCTGAATCCACCACCCATCTCCCGAATCCGGAATTCGTTTCCGCTTGGAGTGGGGAAGGGCTCGGCAAACTGAAGCGGAGGATATTGGAAGAATTGAAAAACTCCGGATAGGTCCGGGGTTTTTCAAAACGAAATGGAATTACGGGGCAATTTCCCAAACCGTATAGGTCGAACAGGTTTGGGCGAGACGAGTATCGTCGGACGCGTTTGGATTGTAGACTACGAATGGTCTGTCGGCACTAGCGGCTATCGAATAATATCGGAACGTCATCGTCTGTGGGCCGGTCGTCGCATATCCGCTGATTACCGCGGAGGTGGGCTGCGTTTTTCCGTACGGATTCTCATCGTACATGATTCCTTGCGCAACGGCCTCCGTAGAGGTTCCGATTTTCCACCCTTGGGTCATTTCGCCGGAATAGTTTCCGTGGCCGGAGATGCTCCCTTGGATAAGAAGCGTGCTGTTCGCTTGCTTCTTATCGACGGTAAAAGTCGTCATCGTTACGCTTTGTGCGGCAGAAAGGACAACTCGCGTACAATCGTTCTTCATCGTGACGTTTACGATTTTTCCCGAAACGGCGGCGGATGTCTGGGTCGTTCCATCGGGAAATTTGAAACCTCCGGAAGTGGATTCCACCGTTCCCGCGACGGAGTGTTTTTGTGCCGGAGAGGGTACTCCTAGGCCAACGTTCGTTCCATTTACCGTAATGACCTCGGTCGTTTGTTTGACGGATTGGTTCACGTGGGTTACCAAATCGTTCCACATGGTCGCAGTCAATCCGCTCCCGCCCGTTACCTGTCCGAGCGAACCGAACGGAACCGCGGCATAAGCGATGGATGCTGCTATTACGGTAGCAAATGCCGAAAATCCGAAAACGGATCAACGCAAAGCCGTTTTGCCAACTTCTTGAAAAAGGGAGGAAGACATGCCGTTTTTTTAAAAAAGTAAGAGACGGGTTCTTAATCGACCTTAAAGAAGAGGAACTGGCCGTAGTACGGTTGGATTGCGCCACCGAACGAATCCTGCACTTGTACTCGTACGGCGTTCGCCCCAGTGGTCGTAATCTTTTCGATAATGGTGACATCCCCATGAGACTGGCTCATGAGAGTATTTTCCCCGGCTATGCTTCGAGTTTTTCCATTTCCTCACGTCCATGCGAGCCGTATTTGCGAGCCATCGCCACGGCTTCCGCCGTTTCGGTATCCGTCCGCTGAAAAAATGACGACGTAGGTTCCCGCGGAAGGAAGTGAAAGGGATACCCCCGTAACGTCGCACCAACTGGCGCAAGTCATGGTCGGAGTTTGGTTCGTAGCGTCCACCGCTTGAAAATTCGTCGACCCCTTGACCGATTTGTTCACCCGATAAGCCAAATCGTTCCAACTGGATGCCGAGAGGGTCGAGCCGGAAGCGACGTTCGTCGGGACATCGGAAAAATCGAACGCCGCGAACGCCATGGAGAGGATTCCGGCAGATAGGACTGCGGAAACCCCTACGACCACGCCCTGTAGTGACCATTCCGTTAATTTCTGAAATCGATTCTCCATTATGAAAGGCGTTATGATTCTCATTATGATGGTAAAAGATTCCTAATCGAAGTCAATGTATTTAATGTTAAATATTTGTTTTTCGATGTAAAGTATGGAGAATGCGAGGGTATTTTCTATAGGCTCGTATGGCTATTCGAAACCTTTCTCTCTCCGACTCCGTCTCCTCCAAGGTCCTCCGCGCCCTCCGTCGCGGAACGTCCCGCAGGCTCTCCGGCTTCACCCTCGCCGAGCTCATCGTCGTGGTCTCCATCCTCGCGGTGCTCGCGACCGTCGGCTTCCTCGCGCTTTCCGGGTATCAACCGGACGCGAAGAAGGCCGTGGCTTCGACCAACGTCCGTTCCGTGTACACCGCCATCTCGACGGAAAGTTCGGTGACGGGGTACTCCTCGCGCTACTACGTCATCCACGACCCGAACTACGCCCTCACCGGCTCCGTCATCGTCTTCGACGGCATCCCGGCCCCGATGGCCGGAGGCGACTGGAACGCCCCGGACACCAACTACTCCGCCGGAAACCCGGACTACGCGAAGCTCAAGCTCGACCCGGAGAAGTTCCGCATCGTTTCGGTCGCCACCCGCACCGCCGACCTCCTCGCCGCGGCAGCTTCCCCGTTCTTCGCTTCCGCCGGAGCGGCCGCGGCCGCCGACCCGTCGTACCTCCTCGTCGGCGCCGTGGACGCGACCGACACCTCGGGCGACAAGGACCGCGTGCGGAGCTACGTCCAGGTAGCCGCCATCCTCC
>JAUPLX010000103.1 GCA_030836665.1 Patescibacteria group bacterium | reverse complement strand
TGAATTTCGAGCGGCAGTTTACGGGACGTCATGATCCGCATAATGGGAGCGCGTTGCCCCATCCTTGGTCGGAGAGTCCCGTCGGCCCGAAAACTACGCCGGACCAAGTCGCGGTACTGCCGCTCAAATACCACATGCCGTTTTGGTTCGTGAGTATGCGCGGCACTCCGGTCGCAAGTTTTGGGGCCGTTCCCGCAGCGTCTCCGACGCAGGTACTCGAATAATCCGCGACGGCGAAACAGTTCTCCAAGTCGCTCGAAAATTTAATCCAATTGGTATTGCGGATGTTTTCTACCGCCTCGATTCCTTCCCGCGCCAGATTGATCGCCTGGATGCGGGATTCCGTCGTCGACGCGAGTTTGATCCCTCCGTGCAGGAGTTGGTAGGTTCCGACGACCCCCGTCGTTATGACGATGAGTACGATCATCGCTTCCGCGAGAGTGCTTCAGCAACGGGGGTTTCGAAAGATCGATCTCATACGGATGATGGGGAAGTGGGGGCTTAGAGCGGCTTGTTTTCCGACGTGGCGGCACTTCCGCTCGTCGCGGCTTCCGTAGGGGTCGTTGCCGCAGGTACGGCGGCTTCTTCCGCCGGTTTCGGGGTGTCTTTAACGATAATGAACTGCGAAGTTTTTACGACCTCGTCGTTTTCGCCGTAGTACTTGATTTCGTAGGTGTTGATGCCGTCGTTCATCGTACCGTAGTCCTTATTGGCGAAATAGTACCAGTACGTTCCGAATTGCGAGAATTTGGACAGGCGGAATCCGTTGATGGTAATGTATTTGACCGCGCCCTTCGGCAAGCGCCCTTCGATGCGTACGACGTTCTCGGTCGTTTTGTAGGGGTTTTCCGTAGGGGCCACGATGCGGAAATCCTTATCCGAAATCGGATAGGTCGTTACGGTAGGCTTGTTCGCCTCCTGCGTTTGGCTCTTCTTGGCGCTCGAATATACCGTGAGGACTCCTTTCACGAGGAGCGAACCTTCTTTGTCGAAGGCCTTATAAACGAGGTTGTTGGCGTTTTCCGGAAGGGGATATTCCTTGAACGAGAAGGATTTGTTTTCGGCGTCTATTTTCGCTTCGCGATCGCCGACGGTGATCTTAATTACGGCCGGATTCGTAATCTTTCCTTCGATGTCGACCGTCGCCGTATCGAAACTCGCTTCGTCTTCCGGCGAAGTGATGACGATGGCCTTCGCCGAAGAAGGGGATCCGGGAATCATGACGCCTCCACTCATGGAGGATTCTTCCCCGGAAGTGACCATGAGATATTTGTCCCCGTCGTGCTTTACGTAGACGTTTTCGGTTCGGAAGAAGGAATCGATCGGCTTGATGGCTTCGGGGAGCTTCACGGTTTTCGCTTCGTTGGAGAGTACCGTGACCATCTGATTCACTCCGACCGTCGCGTTCGAGGTTTCGGTAGTGACTTCGGCCAGGCCTTTGAGTACGTATACGTTGCTGCCGACGGCGTTTTGCGAAAGCGCGACGACGCTTCCGGATTTCGGTTTTACCGAGAAACTTTTCAGTTTGAACGCGGTATCGTCGGCTCCGGCTTCGACCCAAAGGTAGGCGCTTTGGAGCTCGAACGAGTGGAGTCCGTCGGCGGACTTCCCCCGGTAGGACACTTCGGTGAGCCGGTCGGCGTAGACCTTGCTCGGCGATCCTTCGATGATAAGTTCGGCATCGCCGGATTTCACCTCGAGGCGGTTGTCGGTGGGGAACATCTTTTCTTCCGCGGAAATCTGTTTTTTCGAATCTCCGGACATGTAGATGTAGATTTCCGAATTTTCCATTTTCGGAACTACGCGCACGCTGTCGGCGCCGTTGCGCTTCGATTCGTCCCCGTTCGATCCGGAAAAAAGGGCCCGGATGATGATTACGAGGACGACGACGGCTACCGCTACCGGAACGGCGAGGGAAATGAGGTTGTTCCGCTGGGCGTTACGTTCGTTACGCATCATTCGAGACATGTGAGGAAAAATTACGATACTGGATGCTCGCGAATATATCCGAAACCGCCACCGAATCAAGGATTCCGACATTCCTTATGCGAAAGCAAAACCCCGCGTGTCGCGGGGTTTTGGAAAACGGTGGAAAATAGGTCGGTTATTCGGCGCTTTTCTCTTCTTTCGGAATCAGCGCGTCGAGAGCGGCGTACGTCGCCTCTTTTCCCTTCGGGACGCGCACGGATACGGTATCGCCGATTTCCGCCTTGAGGTACGTGACGCTCGCCATGAGGATATTGTACGCCTTTCCGTCGGCGACGACTTGGAATTTGTCGCGGTTGGAAGCGATGAGCCCGATCTTCGTTTCGTACGGCATTTCTTCGATGATCTTGTAGACGATTTTTCCGTCTTCGCCGATGATGGCCTTCAATTTGCTGCCCTGTACGAGATGCGATTTCGAGGCGTAGTTTTGCGGAACCGGGTAGGTATTCCCGTCGGATCCGAGCATGGATTCGCCGGTGAACACCCCTTCGACGATCTTCTCGGATCCGCTTTTGTACGAATGGAGCGATGACGCGTCGAGATATCCGAGTTCGCGCTTCGCGCTTTCGCCGTCCGTCATCGTCACGAGAATCTTACGCGCGGAGGTAATCGATTTCTGAGCGGCGTCGAGAAGGTCGCGAACGGCGGCGATTTTTTTCTGATCGTTTTCCATGACGTTTTTATTTTGAATATGCCCGTTCATTATACCATCCGTGTTTGCCGTTTCCAAGAAACCCGCCTTGACGGTTCGGAAAAACGTGGGGGGAGACCCGTCCGGAACGGCGAACCCCCACTAATGAACCCTATCTTCCCCCGAAATTCAATACCGTTTTTACGATGGGGTCGTAAAAAAAGAGCGACGCGTAGAGTCCGATGGCGAGAAACGGACCGAACGCGATGGCCATGTTCCGTTTCCGGAGTACCGCGAGTACATAAAGCCCCACGACGCTCCCTACGATATAGGCGAGGAACAGTCCGAGCCCGGCGATTTTCGCGCCGCCGACGAATCCCATGAACACCGCGATCCGAAGATCTCAAAGGCCGATCCAGGAAGTGGCTCATTCGAGTCCGGAATCGCCTTCCGGAACGGCGGGTTTCTTGCCGACGAGCCGAAAGGATACGTCCTTGAGTACCGCTACCGGAAGGTAAACGTAGTATCCGAGAACTTCCAACGCGTCCTTGTAGCGCTTGTTTTTCAAACAGAACGTCCCCACGGGGATGAGGAATTGAAGGTAGAAGAACGAGTAGATGGCGACGGCCCCGAAGAGCGCGTTCATGCCTTGTCCCAGGGGTGCGCCGTTCCACGACACGGGTTCGAAATGGCGAAAAAGGGAATTGCCTTCCGGAAGCAAGAGGAGGAGGATTCCTACCGCCGCCGTAGCGGGAACGAGGATTTCGTCGGGGATTTCCTGGTATACGATATCGTAAAATACGAACGTGACGGTCACGAACGCTACGACGAGGAAGAAAAACACGCGCGATATTTCGCTCCAATCGCCCGAGAGGGCCAACGGGAGATTGCAGAGGTATTTGGCGCTGGCGGCAAAAAGCCCTCCCGTCACGAGTTCGAGAGCCGGGTAGGTGAAGGGGATCTTTTTCTTACAGCTGGAACACCGCCCCCCTTGGAATACCCAGGAAAAGATCGGAACGAGCTCTTTCCAACCGAGCGTTTTCCCACAGGAACCGCACTGGCTCCTGCCGTTCATAATCCCGGCATTTCCCTTTTTCAGGTAGTCCGGAAGCCGGTGGACGATAACGGATATGAAACTTCCGAAGCAGGTGCCGATGAAGAAGAGGTAGGCGAGAACGATGTTTTCCATTCGGAGGATTTAAAAATGGTAACGGGCGAGGGCGAGTTCGGCGGCAAGGAAGGCTTCGTTTACGAGTCCGTCATCGATTCCTTTAATGGAATGGAGCGTCCCCACGTCGTAGGAAGATATCGCCGTATCGAACCTTTTCAACATGGGGGAGGCGTTCTCCGGCAAGGCGTACGTCCCGAGCGTTTTCGCGAGTTTCGAGAGCAGGATTGCCGAAGCCTTCCGGCATTCGCCTTTTTCGTAGTAGGGAAGGGACGCTTCGTAGGCTTCGAAGAGTTTTCGGTTCGGAATTCCTTCCGGAAGGGCCGAAGACAGGGCCGAGACCGTTTTTAAGAACGCTACCGCGGCGGCGTAATCCATCTTTTCCGAAGAAAGGTTCTTGCGGACCTTGAAGGAAACGAGCCGGTTCCTTTCGCCCTTGGTTTCCACGTTGGCTTGGATGACGCTCCCCGTATCCGCGCGGCATTCGTTTTTTTTCTCCTTGGCGAACGCTCGGATCTTTCCGAATTCGCGACTCCAGAGTTCGTACACGAATTCGTGGTCGCCAATCGGCGTACGCTTGAAAAAGACGCACTCCGTTACGTGCATGTTAGCGGATCACGAGTTTGCCGTCCGAAACTTCGAACTGGATGTGGTACACTCCCGCGTCGGTCGCGGCGATGATGGTTCCGTCTTTGGAAACGTGGATGGACCGTACCTGGCTTTCCACGACCTCGATCTGACCGATGTAGCGGACGGATTTGATATTGCGGTAATCGCGGGAATCCGGGTCGAAGATCCAGATGCGGTTACCGAGCACCAAGTAGAGGTAGTTCGCGTTCGGAAAAACCGAGAGCTTCGGCAACTCGGTATCCGAGGAAAGCGAATAGTCGTCGGGCAATCCGTTGAGAACGATGGAACGCTCCGAATACGACGGAACGGTGAATATCTTGTCGAGGGTCAGGTCTTTTTTCAGGATATAGAAACCTCCGTCGAGCGCCACGTCGAGGATCGACGGCTTCTTCGACCGATCGCCTTCGAGCATGCCGCTTTTCGCGGAAAACCCGTTTACGCTCGGCTTGTGTTTGAATACCTGCGAACCGTCGAGCGAGAGGACGTAGAGGTTGGAGTTGAACGTTCGGATCGAGCGACCGGCTTCCCAGGTCTTCTGTCCTTCGACGTTCACGTAAGAGAACTCGCCCTTGTAGAATTTCAGTACCCGGTTCGTTTTCGTGAGAATGAACACGAGCCCTTCCGAACTCGCGTCTGCCGACAAGGCTTCTTCGCCGTCCGGGTAAGCGTAGGTTTTCGTTTCCGCACCCTTTACGAAGGGGCCGGCGACGGAATTCTTTCCGACGAAATAGT
>JAUPLX010000012.1 GCA_030836665.1 Patescibacteria group bacterium | reverse complement strand
TTGTCGCTCGAAGTAACGTCGGAGAGCGCCGTATAGGCGGCATATGCGATGGAAAGCCCAGCCACCGTCATGAAAAAGGCGAAACCGGAAATTACCGATCGTCCTACGGATTGCCGGAGGGAGGGGTATTGCGTCTTCGTGGGGAGGTGATCGTTTCGCATGCTTTGAGAGGAGTGGGAATGCCAATACGGCGTGCGTAATGCTCAGGAATCCCGAGCATTCTACTGGAAACTTTCAGAATGTTCAAGTTTCGTTTTTTTCATTTCACTCGCGTTGCTTTCGGTTTTAAAACGGGTATATTTGGCGGGTTATTTTTCTCTCTGTCGTCCAACATGCTTCTTTCTCACGATTCCGTCCTCCGTATCGTTACGGAAATTAAAGAAATGAATACCGTCTTCGAACGTGCCGAAGGCATGGGCGCCGATTGGGAGAACGAGCTCAAATATTTTCTCGAAGAAGTCGGCGAACTCGAAGAAGAGGGGAGTCTCGACCACTCGCTCGTGGGTTCGCTCGACGCGCTCGTCGACATCTGCGTTTTCGCCGTAGGGGCGCTCCATAAGGCCGGACACGACGCCGAAAAGACCGTCGCCGAAATACTCGCGGCCCATACGGTCGAAATCCGGGCCGTTACCACCCCGGAACACTATCGGAACGCCTGTGCCGGAATACTCCGCACCGTCCTTTTGACCGTCACGACCCTCATCGGCGAAAAACGCACCGTCGAATGCTTCCATGAAGTCTACCTCTCTAACATGAGCAAACTCAAGGATGGAAAACCGGTTCCGGGAAACCTTCCGGGAAAGTTCGGAAAGAATATGGAAACCTACTTCAAACCCAATTTGGCGAAGTACCTCAAATAATTGCCCGGCCGGTTCGTCCGGCCGTTTTTCTCAGACGTGATGCGCCGAATCTTCCTTCTCGACGGATACAACCTCTTCTACCGCTGCTTTTACGCGGTTCCGCCGTTTACCGACCCCGAAGGGAATCCGGTGAACGCGGTTTTCTGAGTGGCGAAAATGCTCGCTGGGTTTTACGAATCCGAAAAGCCCGATTGCCTCGCGCTCGTTATGGACTCGCGCGAACCGAATTTCCGAGCCAAGATATATCCGGAATACAAGGCCACGCGCGACCGGATGCCCGACGATCTCCGTTCGCAAGAACCGCTCCTCTACGAACTTTTCGCATCCCTCGGAATTCCTACCGTCGCCCTCGGGGGATTCGAAGCCGACGACATTATCGGTACGTTCGTAACGGAGTTCGGCAAGAATCCGGACAACTCGGTTTACATCGTTTCCGGCGATAAGGACCTCTACCAGTTCGTTGGGGAGAAGGTCGCCGTGTACGATACGATGAAACGCGTCATTGCCCGCCGGAAAGAAGCGATTGAAAAATTCGGAGTCCCGCCGGAACGCGTGGTCGACTATCTTGCCATCGTGGGCGATTCTTCGGACAACATTCCGGGCATTCCCGGTTTCTGACCGAAAAAGGCCGAAGCGCTCATTACGGAGTTCGGATCGCTCGAATCCATTTACGAAAATCTCGACAAAATATCGGGAAAAGCCCGGGAGACTTTGGAAAATTCCCAGGAGGTCGCCTTCTTATCGAAAACCCTCGCGACCATCGACGTGAACGTTCCGGTAAGGCTCGATCTCGAAGCGGCCGCGTTCGCGGGCCGTCCGTTCCTTACGCCCGAGGCCGAAGCGCTCTTTCATCGGCTCGGATTCAAATCGCTCCTCCCGAAACGCGACGTCGTTCTTCGGGACGTGACGAATCTCGGTGCGGATTTTTATGAAATTTCCTCCGCCCCCGAGATCGAAATCCTCCTTAAATCCATTAAAAATGCTGGCGGATGTTCTTTCGCCACGTTCGAAGAAAAGGGGCGTTTTGCCGGATGTTCCGTAGGGGTGGAAGGAAAATACGCCGTCCTGCGAGCTAAGTCGGTCGCATTGGCCCCGTTCGTCCGCGAATTACTGTCCGCTGACGTGGAAATTCGCGGATTCGACCTCAAGGCGGATATGAAATCCGTTTACCGGTATCTCGAGGACGGAAAAGTTTCCGCCGAGGAAATGCAGGGGAGTTTGTTTTAACGAATGCTCCGAAGGGCTTCTTCGGCCTTTTCGAGCGCCCGGTCGCCGGTCTCGACCACCGTTCCGGAAGCGGATTTCACTTCGATGTCCGGAGTGATTCCCATACCGTCGATGCCGATTTCGGTTTTCCCCGTAAACCATTTCGCGATGGTGTATTTGATGCTCGACCCGTCGTCGTAGGGGACGAAATTCTGTACCGAACCCTTGCCGTAGGTTTTTTCTCCGACGATGACGGTTTTCGGAAGGTAGTCCTTGATCGTTCCGGCCATGATTTCGGATGCCGAAGCCGAGCCGGCATTGACCAATATGGCGATTTTCCTGCCCGAGAGGGAATCGTCGGAACCGGCGCTCACGATTTCGCTCTTCGAATCCCGATAGCGGATTTTTACGACCGCTTCCCCCTTCGGAACGAAGTACGAAAGGATTCCGGCCACTTCGTCGAGGCTTCCTCCCGGATCGTTACGGAGGTCGATGACGAGCTTGTCGGTATCGGTACCGTTTTTCTTAATCCACGTCGCGGCCTCGGCGAAACCGCGCAGCGTCCCTTCTCCGAACATCGATATCTTCACGTAGGGAACTCCTGACGCGAGCTTCTTGTATTCGACGTATTCGACTTCGATTTTCGCGCGCTCCACCGTTACGGTAATCGTCTCTTCCCCGCGTTTGAGGCGAAGTACGACCTCGCTTCCGGCGGGACCTTTGATCTTGGATACGGCGTATTCGAGGGAAACGCTTTCGGTCACGTCGAGGCCGTCGATTTTAATGATGACGTCGCCCGCTTTGAGACCGGCTTTTTCCGCCGGGGAACCCGATATGGGGGAAACGA
>JAUPLX010000102.1 GCA_030836665.1 Patescibacteria group bacterium | reverse complement strand
TGGAAAGTTCTCCACGATGATAGCACGAATCGACGAATTTGAGAATTTTTTCGGCCTTTTCCCACTCGCCTTCGGGGGTTCCGTAGACCGGAGGAAAAATGCGGATGATGGCGATCCAGAAAGCCGGGAGAACCGAATTGGCGAGGATGTCGGCGTCTCACGTGAAGCGGACGTAGGTTTCGAGAAAGAGGTCGAACGTTTCTTTAGCGCCGTTTTTTCCAAGCAGGTACGCGTCGAGGGCGACGTTCCCCAAGAACCATCCCACGTCGATTCCGGCTTCTCCGGCGGGAGTTCGGGAAAAGTCGATGAAGTAGCATCCGTTCTCGTCGAAGAGGACGTTGGAATGCCAAAAATCGCCGTGCAGCCGGCGGCACCGGCGGTCGTTTTTGCGCGCTATCTGCCGGTCGGCGGCGCGGGCCATCTTACTCAAGTAATCGTACTTGGCGTCCACGTGGCCGAAGAACGGATGGTCGGGAGGGAAGTGGGCGAGGGTAGGGTAGGTAAGCTCGCTGTTGATGAGCAGTTCGAGTACGCCGCGTTCGTACGATTCCGGCGTCGCGTCGCGTACCGGCAGGGGAGAGAGGTGGAGATGGGCGAGTTTTGACGCGATGTCGCGGATTTGGGTTTTTTGGGATTCGTCGAGCGCGTCGCACGAAACGGCCGCTTCGTAGTCGAAACCGGATTCGGCGGGGCGGAATTCTTGGGCGTGGATGGTGACGCTCGCGCCCTCTGGGGTTTCGAATTCGGTGACGAAGAGGGATTTCGGATGTCCCTCGTTTTCAAGGGAGGCCAGGTGCGATCGGAAGAACGTGTCGCGCTGGTCGATATCGTCGTACGCGCTGGGTTCGCCGTTCTTTTTCATCCGGACGAACGCTTCGGTACGGATGCCGTCTTTCTCGACGGTCACGACGAACGCGCGCGAAAGGAATCACCCCGGAACTTCGCGGATATCGACGGGAGTCGCGCCGAGACGCTCGGCGCTTTTGAGGAGGATGAGTTGGTGCATGAGAGAGAACATAATTACAATCGACGGGAATTCAATCAAAATCCCCTTGTTTTTTATAAAAATCATATATACTCGGTATGTAAATTCAGTCGTTCACATAACCTATTCGTCTCATGCTTACGGATAAACAACAGCGGGTGCTCGATATCGTCACCAAGTACATACGCGAACACGGAATGTCGCCAACGCTCGAAGAAATACAGATCGAATTGGGCGTACGGAGCAAACATTCCGTCGTGCAGTTTCTCGAGTATCTCGACCACAAGGGGTACATATCGAAGGGGAGGGGATACCGCTCCATCCGTCTGGGCGAACGCATTACCGCATCCCAGCTCGCCATTCCGATTCCGATTCTCGGTTTCGCGAACGCCGGTCGGCCTCTCGCGTATGCCGACGAAGCCGAAATGGGCTCGGTCATGGTTTCCAAGACCATCGTCGGTGCCGACGAGAAGAAATATTTCTGCGTGCGCGTCCACGGAACGAGCATGAACCGGTTCCTGGTACGGGGCAAACCCCTGGCCGACGGTACGGTCGCGCTTATCGATTCGTCTTTCCGTACGGTCGACGACCCGAACGCCGCGTACCTCTGTATCGTAGACGGCGCGGCCACGCTGAAAAAAGTCAAAATGGCAGGGGAGTCCCTCTATCTCGTTCCGGAATCGAACGATACCGTCCATTCTCCGCTCGTGCTTTCCGGAGACGACCACTTTTCCATTAACGGCAAAGTGGTGGACGTATATGATTTCTCGTAACAAATGTCTTTTAAAAATAAATTCCTCTGTCAGGCGGAGGAATTTATCTTATTCCCACGTAGTAGGGTAGGCGATTTCCCGATATATTAATCACTTAACATAATGTAAGTTATGTAATGTGATTTGGAGATTTTTACGGCATGAGTATACTGCGGTTCGTAAATTCCATGCCGTTCGAATCCCGTTTTCGTTTCGTATGTTTTGAGAAAATCTCGCGCGTTCCATAGATTCGTTCATGACGTATCTTCGGATACATAGGCAATCTTCCGAACGCACCGTCGAACAGTACGCTTTCCATCTTTCCGAACTTCTTCGGTACCTCGAACCCGAGCTAGAGGTTTTTGAGGACGGTCCGACCGATTTCCGACTCGCCTTTTACCGTATCCCGAAAACGGCCGAAAAAAAGGCCGAAAAAACGCGCGTTCGCAACTTTTTGCTTACGCAGAGTCGTGCGACCTCTGAAAACGTTTCTATGGCGGATTTGGACGGTTTTCGGGTTTTTCTCGTCCAAAAAGGCCTTTCCGTAGGTACGGCGAACGCGTATATGGTTTCCATCCGTTCGTTTTTGAAATTCCTCAAGAAACGCGGCGAATCGTCAATCGATCCCACGGCCGTCGAACTCGCGAAACGCCGAGACCGCCACGTGACGTTTTTGGACGCTACGGAAATCGAGCGGCTTTTCGAAACCGCTTCCGGCGACGATATCCGCGATAAGCGGGATCTCGCCATTCTCGAATGCGTGTATTCGACCGGATTGCGTATTTCGGAACTGACGAGCCTGGATCGGAGCCGAATCAATTTCGAGACCCGGGAATTCGCCGTTCGCGGAAAAGGTGGAAAAATTCGCGTCGTATACCTCACGGAGCGTGCGGCAAAGCGGATTTCCGAGTATCTTGAAGCCCGGGAAGACGCTTTCGAGCCCCTCTTCATCCGACATAATTTCGACTCGAAAAACCTCTTCGTTACGCCAAAAAACGAGGAAAAGCGTCCCCTATCCGATGAGGACGTCCGCCTTACGCGGAACTTCATTACGACCATGGTGTCGAAGCGGGCCCTCCAGGCCGGTATAGTAAAGGACGTGTCCGCGCATACGCTGCGCCATTCGTTCGCCACGACGCTTTTGACGAACGGGGCGGACATCCGTGCTATCCAAGAGCTTCTCGGACACTCCTCGATTACGACGACCCAGGTATATACCCACGTCACAAATCCGAGACTGAAGGAAATCCATGGGAGATTCCACTCGGGAGGTTAGCGATTCCCTCCGCTCACGAAACAATTTCCGCCCTCGCGCTTTACGACGTCGAGGGCTTTTTCGTAGAGGACGGAATCGCCTTTGTCCCGAGCGATTTCGCGCAGGCGGTTGATAGCCGTAAGGTATTTGCACGCGACGAGTTTCCCGAGTGCGTCGCGTCGGACGGCTTTGGAATATTTTGAAACGAATTTCGTCACGGCGTACGTATCTGCCGGCGTTCTCTTATGGACGATGAGCGCATCGAGAATCGCATGTTCGATGCCGGCGATCTTGAATTTCAGTCCGTCGATTTCAAAGGTTTCCGCAAATTCCGCAAAAACGGGAAAAGCGTTATTCCTTCCGGTTTTTGCCCCGGTCTTCGCCATCTGGAACACTACCCGGTGCCGTTCGGAAACCGTGAGGACGGAGGTAAGATCTTTCGTATATACGATGAGCGTATCGGGAATAGACAAATCGCGCATACGGATTTCGAGCGCCTTCGATCCCGCGACGACGTAATTCGCTCCGCAGTTTTTCGTAATGAGTTTTTTGACGATCTTCCAATACGCGTCTTCCACGGCACGTACGTCGTCGTACGGATCCTTTTCGTACGGATCGTCGGTTCGCTGGTACAGTCCGTTGCGTATCGGCATGAGTATCCCTTGGGATTTCAATCGGTAGACGAGCTTGTACGCGTCGCGCTTACCCCCCTCCCCTCTTGCGAACCCCGGATCGACGAACTCGGCAATATCTTCCAAATCAAATACTTTCGATGGGGACTTCGACAATTTCTTTACGATTTTGTTAAAGTCCATATTTGTCGAAAGTGTCTATT
>JAUPLX010000101.1 GCA_030836665.1 Patescibacteria group bacterium | reverse complement strand
TTTGCGGAAAGCCGGATAATGGTCGATGGTCCGCTCTTAGGACGCCTCAGCCGAATGCTTAAGGACATTTTTCATACGAACGGACATTCCCAAGCGACCCCCATGGGGCCGGAAGAGGTTTTCGAACCGCAATTCTTCGGGAACGTCGACGCTTCCAGGTCCGTTTTTGCGGATTGTTCAAAAACGATCGGTTCCAAACTCCGCATCTTCGATCTTCTTACCCATACGGACCTCTCCTATCGGGGCAACATCCGCAATAATCTCCTGAACGAACGAATTGGAAATTTTTTCGAGACGGGAATCGTTCCGATTTTCGCCCATTCCCGACTGAGAAACGCCGTATTCGGTTCGCCAGTAGCCGAACGATTCGATCCGGCATCGTACGAAACGACCTATGCGGATAACAAGTTCTTCCTTAAGCAAGCCCTTGCGAATGAAATCGATTCGGACTTGCTTAATCGGAAAAAAGTCGCGGCCTCGGCACCGAGCCACGTGCTTTGGTTATTGGACAGCGAAAATTCGGAATTCGTCAGACGGTCTTTTAAGAAATTGGCCGATCGGAAAATCTTCCGAAATCGAATATTGGAACTTCTCGAAACGGTGCGTTCGAGAATGATTTCGAAGGACGGCCGTGGCATACGCCCCACATTCATGCAAGAAAAGGGGTGGCCGACGCTGGATGTTTATTTACGGATGCTCTGGAAAATGCTGGCTCTCGAAATCTGGATGGAAGAGTTTCTGGATTAATATTTCGTGACCGAATCGTCGAACTCCTACTTTCCGGCATCCGCCGGCGGAAGGATTGGCGGAACGGGAGTGGAATTCCAGGATTCGACCGTTCCGAATCTGTCGGACGATACGGTTCATCCTACGTCGGCAAGGATGTTTTCGCCTTTTTTGAAACGCATCAAGTAGCGGAACGTCGCTTGCAAATACCGGTCGGAATCCGAAAATTCCGGAAGCGGACGGTACCAATCGACGCTGTCTTCGATTTTTTCCACTTCCAATACCCCCTCATGCGAAAAGAAACCGAGGGTGCCCATTGCCGTTTTCAGTGCTTCCGGGGTCAATCGGCTTCCGAATCATAAAAGTGAGGCATCGGAATTGGCAAGGTTAATCCTTTGATCCGGGATGAATTGGGTAATCGGAAGTCAGAAGAGATTCCTTGGAATATCTCACGTAGGGTACAGGGTTTCAATGAGCACGTATTCGTTCGAGGCTTCCGACGCCATGGAGAGGATACGGTAATAATCGACGAACGCGTACAGTACGCCGAACATGCAAACGATATCGAACTTTTCGACGTTCTTTTTTAAAAAATCGACGATGGGGGCCTCCACGATTACGGCCCTATCTTCCCAATGGGAAAGAAAATTTTTCGAAGCCTCCGCGTATTCCGGTTGGGTTTCTACTCCGGTATAGGATAGTGCCCCGTAATGCAAGCACCATTGCCCAGTAGCTCCGAGGCACGATCCGAGATCAAGAACCCGTTTCCCCTTTACCAACCATTCGGGAAGCAGGGCCCGGTGTTTCTTTTCTAAAACTTCGCGGGTAACGGGATTCCACACCCGAAACTGCCGATGGTCTTCTTCATTAAAAGCGGGGTGTTTTTCAAACGGGGAGGAAGATGTCGGATGCGTCATATTTTGACGAGTAGTTATGACAAAAGGTCGCAATGGGCGGAATTCGCATGGTAATCCGCGAGGTTTCCCCCGTTCGGCAAAGGTATGGATTCGGATACTTTCCCGATTGACAATACCTTTTTCTCTAAGAAAGAAAATACTATTGCCTGGTATTTCGATACGGAAAAAAGCGTTCAGGAACTATCGATTTCCTCAAGTCCGCGAAACGTCTTTTCGGGATCTTTCCCATCGCGCTGAAGATATCGCTTGATTTCGGAAGGATCGGCGGAAAAATCCTCCAATCGATTCGGATGCAAATCGAAGCACGATTTGGTTTCCATAGTATCCCCGTCAATGAAAAAAAGACGGTTCGGCCCCCCGATAGTGGCGACGACGTCGGTTCCCTCGGGACTCTTGAAAACCCTGTGGGAGGTAAACCGGTATCCGAGGGGGTCTTGGAAGGTTCCCGTTTTATGAAAAGTCCCGTCCGGAAGAATTTCGAACCGATCGATGGCGGCAGGTCAAAAATATTCGATGAGTTCCTTTTGGGGATTGAGGAAATTGTGACTGGAAACGTAGCATCGGTTATTTTTTGGAGCAAAGACGAAATGGGCGGGATTCGCGCAGGCGGTTTCGTATGAACGGACGGATTTCGTAATCTCGTCCACGAGGCGGATTTCGCCCGGAAGGGTGGAAAATTTCAAATCCGAACGGTCGGCGTATTCCTTGAACGAGAGGCAATCGTTCTTTTGGAAAAATACCCTCACGTACGCGGCGAAATGTCCGGTCGGTTCAAACCCCTTATTCGTAAGCGTTCCGCAGAGAAGAAGTGATTCGTCCGAAGGGGAAATGCCGCACGCGAGGGCGTACGGTCGAAAAATCTGCCGATAAAATGCCTGTTTGAGCCCAACGATGTTATAAACGTTTTCAGGATTTCCGAGACTCTCGAAACGGTAAAGGCTGTAGTAAAAATCCGATACGAGGTATCGGGATGGGAATCAGGGAACCTTCGCCAGCATGTGCGGGGCGACTCAGGATTTCGTAGAATCCTCGAACATCAGTTTGGCTTTCGATCAACTCCCGATGTCCACGGAAAATATCCCGTATTTTTTCTCACGGACGTCATCGCTC
>JAUPLX010000100.1 GCA_030836665.1 Patescibacteria group bacterium | reverse complement strand
GATCTTGACGTTGACGTTGGAATCCTTGTTTCCGAAGTCTTTCTTATAGGCGGTCTTGATGGCCGCCTCGATGATTTCGAGGAGCTTGTCGCGCGAAATCTTCTTTTCCGCAGCGATCTGGTTGATGGCCGCCTCGATCTTGCGAATGTCGATCATGGAAGGGGGAGTGAAGGGTATTTACGAAAAAAGAATCCGTACGAACGAATTCTTTGCTTCGAATCTGGGGGCATTGTACCCAATTCTCAGGAGGGCGCAAGCGATTTTCTCGGCGCGGAATTTAATTAAACACGACGATATTCGCGTACTGTACGTCCGTTCCGTTCGTATACCCTTGAACCATGGTACCGAAGGTGAACGAACTCGTCGTCGGCGCGACGTTCGCATAACTCGACGTTCCGGTCGGGCTGTAGGAATGGAGCCGTATCTGGGAGAGCGCGTATCCTTGGTTCGGATCAGCCTTGGTATCGCCGATGACGACGTAATTCGCGTTCGCCATCGGAGCGGCGAACGTTACCGTATACGCGCCGTTCGTAAGTCGGGTGACCCCGGATACGTTGTACGATGACCGAATCGTGCAGTTTCCACCGGGACATGCCGCCGCCGTTCCATCGAAGTTTACCCAAGCTTTCGCCATGCCTTGGCTGGCGGAAAGGGCGCTTATTTGGGAAGAGAGCGACGATATTCGGGTTTCATGGTCGGTGAAATTGTCTTTTATCTGGGTCCATAAGCCGGTCGTAAGCGTTTGGCCTGCGGTAACGGACGATAGGGACGAATAGGCCGAATAGCCTACGGACAGCATTCCGAGCGTGCCGAAGAAAGCCAGAGCGCTCAGTGCGGATTTTTTGATGTAACCGGTTTTCATAAGACCTGGGATTGCGGATTGTGCGTTGGGTCGATTTTAAAATATTTTCTCCGGAATGGAAAAGAATCTTCTTTCCGCTTCCGACGAAGCATCCGACATGCCGTAGCAGAATCGTCAAGCCGTGTTTTTGACCGCGGCTTCCGCGGTATGGTACCATGGAGGGGTCACGTACTACAACCCAATCCATGCTTTCCGTTACTCAAAAGATCCAAGCCGCGCTCTTAGCCGTTGCGCTTATCGCCCAATCGACCGTTTCTTTTCCGCAGGCTTCCGCCGATTCCGAAGAAAAGACGTTCATCGTTACGGCCTACTATTCCCCGCTCCCGGGACAATCGCACTACCTGAAAGGAAGCTACGAAGCCGATATCCGTCTGAATGGCAAGGGCACCCACTGAGCCAGCGGAAAGCCCGTGTACGTCGGCATGCTTGCCGCCCCGAAACACTATGGTTTCGGTACGGCCATAGAACTCGAAGGCCTCGGGGTCGGAACCGTGAACGACCGCGGGGGTGCCATCGTCAAGGCTGGAGAACGCGGACAGCAGTTCGATCGCATCGACGTATGGATGGGGCAAGGGGAGGACGGTCTCCGTCGAGCCTTGGCTTGGGGAAGGCGTACCGTAAAAGGGAACGTGCTCAGTGGACAGGAGGTGAAAGAAAGATCCCTTTCCATCGAACTCGCATCCGTTCCGAAAGCACCCCTTTCCGCCCTCGTGGTCAAGAGCGTTGACGAACGCGTTTGGTCCGAGCCCATCGGGCAGTACAGTTCGACGGAAATGATCCGCGCCCTTTCCGAACGTCTCGCGCACGTCGGATACCTGCCTTCCGGTGTCCGAACGGCTTTCGATGCCGAAATCCGCTTCGGACTCATCCGGTTCCAAACCGATAACAAACTTTTAAAAGGTCCGACGGACTCGAACGCCGGATACTACGGACCGGCAACCCGGAAGGCCTTGAGAGCCGCTTTCGAAGACAAAAAGAAAGAGGAAGCCGAGGTTGCCGCGGAACTCGCGAGCCTCTCGTCCGGATTGTCGGAGAAGATTACCGAAGTGAAGAAACAGATCGATAATCTCCACCGTTCCCTAGAATCGGTAGGAACTCCGGCTAAGGATGAAATCGGTCCCCACGTACGTACCCTTCAGGAGGCTCTCGTCACCCTTGGATACCTCCAATCCAAACCCACGGGAATTTATGGACCGAAGACCCGCGACGCGGTGGCTTCCTTTCAGCTCGAAAACGGGCTCATCCTTTCGAAATCCGACCCGAACGCCGGAAAATTCGGCAAACTCACGCGGTCGAAGATGCTCCTCTCCCTTGCGCAAAAAAACGTCCGGTAACGGACGTTTTTCATAAGGATGGAAATCACTATCCCGTTATGGAACGCATCGCCTTCGATCGGACGGTGAGGCAGGTTTCGGAGACGTCCATCGATTCTGGCAACGAATCCCCGGGTTTCAATTCCTGCGGTTTGTGGAATAAATACCCCTGACTGCATTGGATGCCCATTTCCGCCACGATTTTCCATATTTCGTAGCTGTCGACGCGCTCCGCGACGATTTCGCAGCCGAGCTCTTGCCCCGCCTTTACGATAGCGCGGACGATGCGTTGTTTTTCCGGACTCTTGTCGAGATCTTGGATGAAACTCGGTCCGTCGATCTTGATGACATCCGGCCACCAATCCTTTTCGAAACGGGAGAAGTTCGACCCTTCCGATCAGAAATCGTCGAGGGCGATCTTACATCCTTTCCGTTTCAGTACCGCGATTTTCTCCGCGAATCCTCCCCGGTTCGAAAGCAGGGCTTCTTCGAGGATTTCGAACGTCACGCGTCCCGGTTCGATTTCGTATCGGTCCATCGTTTCGATGAGATCCCGGATGAGGTCGGGGTCCGCGAGGTCTTGCCAACTGATATTGATCGAAAACGCGGTATCGGAGCGTCCGAGGTCATCGCAGGTACGTTCGAACATGAGCCGGGTAAGGAGCGGTATCGTCCCCGCACGTTTGGCATGGTCGATGAACGCTACCGGCGGAAGGATGCTCCCGTCCCGATTTTCAAGACGCGCGAGGCATTCGTATTTCTCCACCCGTCCCGTCCGGTTGTTGACGATAGCCTGGTAATACGGGACTATCCGTTTCTCGTAAATGGCTTCGGTGACGATGGTGCCCCCTTCGAGATTTTTTCGCAAACGGTCTTCGGAATGCGTCGCTTCGTCGAAAGCCACCATTTTGCATCCCATCTGGGCGTCTTGGATGGCGATATGGAGATTTTTATAGATATCCGTCTTCAGCTGGTCGGAATAACTGATCGATATTCGCGCTCTCAATCCGATTCCTTCCCTGGCGGTTGCAAAACTCGTTCCTGCCTTCGGGAAGAAGGTGAAAATGGAACAGAGATTATGGAAATACGGAATGATTTCAGTAAAGGAACTTCCGTTCTGGTTGACGTTGCAGTTCCCGATAATGAGGAATTCTTTCGGCGCCGGGCGGTATATTTTCCAGCGCTCGCCGCCGTCTTCGAAAAATTCGCGGATCGGACCGTCCGCTATTTCCTTAACGAACTCGTTTCCGGTATCTATTCCGTAGGCGCCGTTTACTTCGGAAAGGTTTTCCACCTTCAGAAGCAGCGACGATACTTCCGGGAGGTCTTTGAAAAGCGGGAGGTCGTCTTCGTACTGCCGCATGTTCGGTAATCTCGTCAAGGAGTCCGTCCGGATTTGTCGGTCAAGTCGGGCATTCGCGTCGGCGAGGTACCGGTTCGTTTCCGAGAGTTCGCGATCTTTCATGACTATGGCAAGAAGGCTCGCGAGATTGCTTCGGATGAAATCCTTCTTCTGGTCGAGAATCCGATTGAAAACGGTTTCGAGATTCGCCGGATACTGCAGTATGAGATAGTGTCCTTGACCTATGGCTATGGAAGCGTACCGGTTTCCGCGCCGAATGGAATACTGTTCAACCGGAGGAACGCAATCCGCATCACACCCCCCTCCGAGACTGAAGTCCAATCGTTCGCAATCGACGCACGTCCGGATTTCCGCAGTACATATCCCATGGAAAAATTCTTCGATGATTTCGCATACCGCCCGATTCGCTTCGTCTTTCTTCGTTCCGTTGACCACTTTTGCGATAAGCGCGAGAAATTGCCCGTGGATTTCCCGTTCTTTCTCGACCGTGTGGAATTTTTCGAATCTCTCCAACTCGCTCCGTCCGCCGATGGAATTGAAAAAGAGGTTTTCTTGCCCCTCGAATTTCATCTGCCACCTTTCGTCGGTGACGCGGGAGGCGCGAAGGTAACATTCCATCGCGCTCTGTTTCGCGGCTTCCGTACCGAGTGAGGATAAAAAGGCCGCGAGCGATACGTAGAGTTGGGAAAAACTCATCACCAATCCGGAAACCTTCTCATTTTTTCTCGCGTATTCCCGAATCCAATAAGCTAATCGCGCCGTACGCTCGGAGCGTTCGACGGATCGGAGTTTTTCTAAAATTACTGAGAACAGCTTAATCTTGAATTCCTCGTGGAAAGCGTTCGAATACTGGCTTTCCCCAATCAGTTTCGTGGTAATTCGACAAAGCGTATCGGCCGGAATTTCGCAAAAGAGCGTCAGGTGGTGGATCGTTTCGATCATGAATTCGTCGTGATCCTTTCTTTCGACGAAATCGAGCGCCACGTCGTTCGCGTTCGAAAAGGCTTTGGGGCTTCCCGCCGCTTTGGCATAGAGACTGAAAAGCGTCCCCGTCCATTCTTTTTCCGCCATCGCCAAATCCCGGCCCAGCGGACCGAATCTCTTCGATTTTTGACAAGCCATGAGCCGCACGAAGCCGAGATTTCCCAATTTGACCAACGTCGCGACGTCTTCGCGATGGAGAACTCCGCCGAATCGGGTTATTTTCTGCAATTCGAACCCCTTCTCGATGGATTCGCATATCTTATCCGCTTTGCGGCAGATTTCTTCGCTGCTGCGTCCGTCGAAGAATTCGAGGTGGGAATAGTTCCCGAGGAGTTTCCCTTCGATGAACCGGAGTTTGTCCCGCGCGTATCGGTCGTGTCCGATACGTTCCAATTCGCCGCCGACGACTTCTATCTGCGCCGCTATCATCCGGATGAGCGAAAGCGCGCGGTCCTTATCGAGCGCGCTTATGGAATGCATCGCGGCGATCTTGTTGATGATTTCGCAAAGCTGTTCGAATCCTTCGACCTTCCTTTCGAAAGAGTTCCACCGTTCCCGAGCGGTTTCCTGGTCTTCTTCCCCAGCGGCGATGGATGATGCCAATCCTCGGGAAATGGCGGAATGGCGCTTGGCGAAAAGTCCGGAAATGCCTTGGACTCCGCCGTCGCGTATGTCTTCGAGCACGTCGAAGGATTCCGAGGAACCCAAGAGGAACAGTCCGAATTCGATGTCTTCGTAGAGGGAGCGGCTGTATTTGTTCTTAAATATCTCCGGTACCATCTTTTTGAGGTACGCGATGACGGCGCTTTCGAAGTGCGGATCTTCCTGTAGGGATACCCATATTTTCCCTACGATATTCCTTTCGGACATCGTGAAAGCCGAGCGGAGGTATTGGAGAAATTCTCCGTACGCCCCCTCTTCGGAGCAGTCCTTCGGAGCGGCATTGAGTAGGGCCGTTCTCGCCGATTCGAGATCCGGAGCGAGAAAAACCTGGTCGTAGGCATGGTTTCGGCGAAAACCTTTCGTGGTCGGCAATGGACCGCCGTCGAGATTCGTCATGACCTTCTCCCGAACCGCCCTAACGGGAAGTTTTGCGAAACCCCCTCCCGATTGCCGCGGTTGGGCGGTATCGGAATTTTCCCGGGCACTCGGATGCACGGTGGGCGCATTCGAAAGATTTCACGGAACGGATCCGGTCATGCAAGAAAAGATTAACCCGCTGATTCTATCCATTCGCGGAAGGAAATCATCCCCGCTCACATATTGGCATTGACAATATGTGTAATGTATTTTCTAATATCAACTGAAGGAAGGAGCATTACCTATTTTCCACGCCATGTCGTACCACTACTAAAACACATACGAAACGGATACCGTTTTCGACGGCAGGATACGGCCCCGGGTTACCGGCTTCCCCTATCCGCCGTTTTTTTGACCGGAACGAAATCTATGCGACCGTATTGCCGTTCGACCGAAACGAGCTTTACGCGCATGGCGGTTCCGAATTCCGGGAATTCCGGTTCTTTTCCGCCTTTCCCCAAGAAGACCGCGCCTTCGATGCCGTTCGGAATGCGGACGTAGTACGCGTAACGCGAATTTCCGACGACCACGCCGTCGAATTCTTTCCCCACTTCCTTTTCCATGAACCGGGCGGCTTCGAGGGATTCGATTTCCCGTTCGAGGGATTCGGCACGCCGTTCGGTCTCCGAATTCCGCCTGGAACGTACCGGCAGGATTTCGGAATAGTGCCGGAGGCGTTCCCCGTCGAGTTTTCCCCGGATCCGTTCCTTGATGATCCGGTGGATTTGCAAATCCGGGTATCGTCGGATGGGCGAAGTGAAGTGCGAATAAAAATCGAGCGCCAAGCCGAAATGCCCGAGCGGCTTTTCGCTGTAGCACGCCTTCGAAAGTTTCGAGAGGAGGCTTTTTTCTATAGGGGGAATGTTCGGTTTCGCCTTGAGTTTCCTGTATGCTTCGCTCAAATCTTTCGACGAAAATTCTCCGCCCGCCAAATCGATTCCGTACTTTTTGAAGAGGATTCGGAGATCCGCCCGGTTCGTTTCGGAGGGCGGTTCGTGAACCCGGTAAACGAAGGGGATTTTCAGACGGTGGAAGGTCCGCGAAATTTCTTCGTTCGCGAGCACCATGAAGGTTTCGATAAGCCGGTGTGAAGCTTTCCGTTCGCGCATGGAAACTCCCACGGGTTCTCCGTCGGATCAGATGTCGATTTCGGTTTCCGGAAGGTCGAGATCCAATTTTCCTTCGGCTTCGCGCCGAACGTCCACGCGTCCTACGAGGTCGTAGGCGTCGTCTATGAGGCGGAGTATTTTCTGGTCCGGAAGCGGATACGTCCCGTCGCGGTCTTTCCACGACTGCACTTCGTCGT
>JAUPLX010000099.1 GCA_030836665.1 Patescibacteria group bacterium | reverse complement strand
CGAAGAAGCTCCGGTTCTCGTTTCCGACGCCGTCCAGATGGACGTCCCGGCAACCGAAACCGCCGCAGTCGAAACCCCGGCCGCCGGACTGACCTTCGAATCCGCCACCCCGGTTACCGAAGAAACTCCCGTAGCGCGTACGGATTCTTCCTCACTCCTCGACTTTTCGTCGATGACGGCGCTCTCCGTGGCTCCGGCTATCGAAGAAGCTCCGGTTCTCGTTTCCGACGCCGTCCAGATGGACGTCCCGGCAACCGAAACCGCCGCAGTCGAAACCCCGGCAACCGAGGTTTCGAATTCTTCTTTCGGCTTCGATTCTTTCGCATCGGCTCCGGAGACTCCGGCAATCGAAGTCCAAGCTTCCGTCGCAGTCGAAACCGCGCGTCAGGTTACCGATTCGCTTGATCCGGAAGCCATTCTCCTCTCTTCCATTTCCCAGTTGGAAAGCGTCGTTGAATCCAAGGAATCCGCCCGTGACGCCGAAATGGCGCGGACGGAAAATTTGAACGCCCAAATCGCCGAACTCAAGAAGCAGGCGAAGGAATCCCAGGAAAGGGCTCGTGAAATCGATGCCGGCGCCGACCGCGCCCGCTCGCTCATCGCGAACCTTAAGACCCAGATTCAGACTGCCGCCTAATCGGACCCCGGTTCCATGACCGCGGAAACCGGGGTCCCGCATCTGCGGGACCCTTTTCCGTAAAAGGAACTCGAAAATCGGAAAAAACCCGATAGAATATCCCCATATCCACTCAGTACGATTCGCCATATGTCCGAAACAGGAAATACCCAGACGCCACAGACCCCGATAATGACTTCCATGATCGAACAGGTCCTCGCCCACGCGATCAATATCAAAGCCTCCGACGTCCATATCTCCGAGGGGGATTTCATCGGTTTCCGCGTTCATGGCGAATTGTCCAAATTCGAACAGGGCGGAAAGATTACGAAAGAATTGGCCCAACGTCTTGCCCTTGAACTTTTCAGGGGAGACAAGGAAAAACTCGACGAATTCCTTCATCGGCACGATGCGGACTTCGCATATATCGCCGCCGACGGAACCCCGTTCCGCGTCAACGGCTTTTTCAAACTCGCTCGCATAGGCTTCGTTCTCCGCCGTATCGAACGCGACGCTAAGCGGATGGAAGACCTCGGACTTCCGGAAGGCGTCAAGAAGATGCTCACCGCCAAACAGGGGCTTTTCCTCATTACCGGTCCGACCGGTTCCGGTAAGTCGACCACGATGGTCTCGATCATCGACCGCATCAACGAAACCCGTAACGAACACATCATCACGATCGAAGATCCCGTGGAATTCATTTTCACGGACAAGGCGTCCATCTTTTCCCAGCGCGAAGTCGGTCGCGATACCGATTCGTTCGTGGCTGCCATCCGTGCGGCGATGCGCGAAGACCCGGACATCGTCGTCGTCGGCGAAATGCGCGACAAGGAAACGGTCGAAGCCGCCATCAACCTCGCGGAAACCGGACACCTCGTATTCTCCACGCTCCATACTTCGGGCTCGGTACAGACGGTGAACCGCCTCGTGCAGTTCTTCCATCCGGACATCCAGAACCAGGTCCGCGTCCGCCTGGGAGATTCGCTTCTCGGCGTATTGTCCCAGCGTCTCATTCCGAAGGCCGAAGGCCACGGACGCGTCGCCATCCACGAAATCATGTACGTCACCCCGGCGATTAAGAACCTCATCAAGTCCGGAGACCTCGTGCAGATCAACAACAACATCGAACTCGGTACGCAGGACGGCATGATTTCCATGAAAAACTCGGCCCTCAAACTCGCCGAACAGGGCATAGTCAAAGAGGAGGACTTCATGGGATACTTCACTAACGACGACTAAAGATGCGACTTTCCAAGCGCGTAGTTTCCATCATGGCGGGATTCCTTGCGGGAATCGCAATCGCTCCCGCATATGCCGCCGTAAACAATCTGAGCGGGCTTGCCGGAGAGGTGAGGTCGGTTTCGGCGAACGCCGCGCGCGGTGAAACCGTCGAAGAAAAGGCGAACAACGCCGGCCTTTCCGTCATCAAGAGCTTCAAGATCGTCATATCGGCCCTTGCCGTCGTCTTTTTGGTATATGCCGGAATCATGATGATCGTCGCCGGGGGTGCCGAGGAATCGCTCACCAAGCATAAGCGCCAGATCATGTACGCGCTCATAGCGTTCCTTTTCATCAACATTCCCGGCCAGCTCTATTCGCTCTTCGGCCCGAAATCGGCCGTCGACATATCCACGAGCAATACCAATCCGTCGTTCATGGCGGTCCAAAAGACCGGAAGCAACATTTTCGTGAATTTCGCCAACTGGGACGGAACCATCGAAGGCGGGGTTTTGATGTTCGTCCGCGTAGCGGTCGTCGGCTTGGCGATCTTCCTCTTCGTTCTCGCCGGACTGAAACTCGTCGCTTCGGGAGGGAAGGAAGAAGCTATCAAGGAGGCGAAAACCCGCATTCTCTACGGCGTTCTCGGGCTCATCTTCCTCGGCGTCATCGAGGCTTGGGTTCGGGTCGCGTACTCCGGCGACATTCCGCGCGGACAGGGGATATTCGCGCAGCTCTCGAATCTCGCGCTCTTCTTCGCGGGGCCGACGGCCATTTTCTTCCTCATTCTCGGCGCTTACTACTACATCACTTCCGCCGGTGACGAAGAACGTGCGAAAAAAGGCAAAAGCATCGTCATCAATACGTTCATCGCTACCATTATCCTCCTCGCGAGCTACACCTTCCTGAAGGATCTCGCCGATTTCCGTCTGTAATATGAAAAAGATATTTCTTTTAGTATCCGTACTCGTTTCGTCGTTCTTTTCTTCGCTCGTCCCCGCAGCCTTCGCGGCCGAAGGGGATTCGGGATCGGGGTCGAACGATTCTTACGTATACGTTACGGAAAAGATTCCGGGAGCCGTTTGTACACCCGTTAACGGACGTAGCGAAACCGATGTTAAGAAACGCTTGTATAAGTGTTCCGTAGGACAAGGGTTCGACACTGTTATCGGAATGCTCGGCTCGCTCATTAAGTACGCTACCTACATCACCGGTCTCGTCGCGGTACTGATGATCGTTCTTTCGGGCATCCAATATTCCATGAGCGGGGGAGGGGAAGACGCCAAAAAAGCCAAGGGTCGCATCATCCAATTGGTGGCGGGCCTCATACTCCTTTTCCTTGTGGGATTCATTCTCAATACGGTGGCTCCTTGGGTGTACAAGTAATAAATATTCGTAATAGTCAAATTCCCGATTTTTCCTTTTACGAAGAGGAAATCGGGAATTATTTTTTCCTCTTGCATTTTATTTTTTTCTTCGATAATGCGGATTTGCTAAACCAAAAAATTCTCGTATAAATAATTTGTACGGGAGAAGCTCGGAAAACAAATACCAAAGCGGAAATCCCGCTATTCCTACCAGAGGTATTTTGCATAACCGGGCTTTTTATGACCGATTTCTCCTTCCCGAAGCTCCGAAAGCGCGTGGCTGCCACGCTTTCGGCGCTCATTATCGTGGAAACCCTTCTTCCCGCGATCGCTTTCGCGGCACCCCCGACGTTCACGGCGACCCAAACGGTCGCGAACGCGCCGATGATCTTGCAGGTCGAAACCCTCGACGTTCCCCGTACCCTCGCGTCGGGAGACTCGGTTTCGCTTACCGTTTCCGGAACGGTCGTCACCCAGAATTTCCAGATCAGCCATCTGGCGACCATGAACGCCCTCGCGAGTCTCGCGAGCGGCATGCCGAACGTTTCCGCGACGTACGACTCGGTCAACGACCGCCTCGTATTCGATATTTCGACCGCGAATCCCACTCCGGTGAGCCTTACGGTCGGACGGTCCCCGGTCTCGTCGTCGAACGTCGTCGCGAACGTCGTCGCCGTGGCGCAGGTCGCCCGCGTGGACGTTCCCCAGGCGCTCATCCCCGGAGACGTCGTTTCGCTTTCGGTAGCGGGCACGGGAATATCGGTTTCCTTTTCCGGATCCGACGCCGCCACCCTTTCGAGCCTCGAATACGCCATAGACGCGCTTTCCGAAGTGACCGCGACCCTCTCCGGCCGTTCGGTTACGGTAACCGCCGCCGTCGCGGGTACCGCGTTCGGCATCTCGAACCTCACCGTCGTATCGAGCGACGTGGCCGCCGCTCCGGTGGTCGCGAACGTCGTTCCGGTCGCCCAGGTCGAAAGGCTTACCCTTTCGCGTCCGATCTACGCCGGAGACGTCGTGGCGTTATCCCTTTCCGGGGTCAATCTCTCCCAGTCGTTCAGTGGCGACACGACCACGACGATGGACCTTCTCGCTTCCCAAGCGGACCAGCTTTCTTTCGTAAACGCCGCGTATTCCGCAGGGGACCTTACGGTCACTTCCGCCACCCCGGGTACGCCGTTCGCGCTTTCCAACCTCACTATTTCCGGATCGTCCGTCCCGAGCATTACGGTCCAGAACAACAACGTCGCCGTCGCCCAGCGCGACGTCGCCGTCTTTCCCCGTCAAACCGTCGCGGGGGATACCGTTCACTTTTCCGTGAACGCTTCCAGCCTCACCCAGACGTTCTCCGGATCGCATGTCCAAACGATGAGCGGTCTCGTCGCCCAGATTTCGGCGCTTCCGAACCTTTCGGCCTCGTTCGATTCCGTATTGAACGTCGTGACCGTCGATTCTACCGTTCCCGGAACCGCATTCACTCTGAATTCCGCTCAAATCACCTCGAGCCTTTCTTCCG
This sequence comes from Patescibacteria group bacterium, assembly GCA_030836665.1. Lineage (GTDB taxonomy): Bacteria > Patescibacteriota > Gracilibacteria > BD1-5 > UBA2023 > JANJWP01. The sequence continues at coordinate 448 of JAUPLX010000099.1, read as the reverse complement.
TAAGTTCACAGGTCAACGTTGCGGCCGTAGCCCAGGTCGAGTCGCTTACCTTCGGACGGGATTTCGTCGCCGGCGACCAGGTGTCGGTCGTCATGAACGGAAATACCGTATCGCAATCCTTTACCGGAACCCACGCCGATACGGTCGAAGCGCTCCGTGCCCAGATCGCGGCGATGCCGAACCTTTCGGCGCTCGCGAGCCCCGTTACCCGCGTATTTACCGTGAGTTCGAGCCTTCCGGGAACCGGATTCTCCATCTCCAACGCGACGCTCCGTAACGTCGTCACGCCGACCGTTCTCCAGAATAACGTCCAGGCCGTCAAACAGACCAGCCGTTTCGATATTGCTCCGTCAATCGTCGCGGGGGACAGTCTCTCGGTAGTCATCGGCTCCGGATCAGTCACTCAGGCTTTCAGCACCGACGATTCGACCACCGTTGCCGCGTTCGT
>JAUPLX010000098.1 GCA_030836665.1 Patescibacteria group bacterium | reverse complement strand
TTTCGGGAGAAAAGCGCGAGAATCTCGAATCTTCCATCCGGAAAGTCATCGAATCGGAAAATTCCCTCCATATCCGGGAAGAACTCGCCCGACTCATCAAATATCCGGTTTCGGAAGGCGATGCCAAGTATTTGGTCGCGCTCCAAGCCCGCAAACGCAAGACCATAGAAGGCGTCCGGGCCATCCGCGACGTGGTTGCCGGAAAAAAAGCCGCCCCCGCCGACGCGCCCATCCAGATCGATGCCGGAATAGGAAACGGAATCTCCGGAACCGCGCTCGGAAAAGCCGTCGAAACGTACAATTCCTCCCTCGCTTCCATCGCGAAGAAAAACCGGGAGATCGAAGTTCGGCGCACCGCGCTCGAAGCCATTAATAAGACCGATCTCGCCAAGCAGGCCGAAATCGCGAAGCTCTCTTTGGAAAACGCTAAGATCTACGTCGAAATCAATGCGGCCGAAGCCGAACGGAAAAAGGCGAAAGAAGGGATTCTCCGCATCCTCTCGGCGGGCGAAGATCCCGAATTGAAAAAACGGCTTACCTACCTCGAACGCCGCGTGGCGAAACTCGTAGGAGAAGAAGTTCCGGGAACGAAGACCGGACGTTTCATGAAGGCTATCGAAGCGAACGATCGGGAAACGCTCGCGAAGTTCCGGCAGACCGAAGCGGATATCGACCATCTCCGCGGACTTTACAAGAACCGCGAACGCCTGGCTGCCGCCATCGATGCGGCAAAATCCCAACTCGGCCTTTCGACGGAAGCGAAGACTATTCCGGAAAACGAATTTCTCAAAAACCTCCCCGCCGGACATCCGCTTCTCGCAAGCGTCGCCGCATATAACTCGGCCGTGGTCCAATCCGCCTCCGGAAAACGCCGCATCGCCGAAAACGAGGAGAAGATGAAGATCAAGAAGGAAATCGCCGTTACCGAATACCTCTATAACTTCGTCGCTTCCCGCGCGGACTATTCCTCAGCGTCAGGAAAAGAAGGGAAGGCCCGCATACTCGACGGGTTGAAAAAGTACGCCGACATCGTCCATATGACGGTGAACGGAAAAAAACTCGACCTCGCCGCGGAATTCGCGAAGCCTCCGAAAGACCGCGCGAAGGTATCCCCGGAAGACGACGTCGCGCTTTCCGGACCGCTCATGGTCGACGGAATGCACCGGGTCCATCCCGATGCCGACAAACGCGAGAATATGAACGCGCGTACGCGGTTCTTCTTCGAATTCGCGGCGACCGACACCTTCTACATGACCGAAATCATCGAACCTTCATCCAGTTCGACCTTCGCCCGGACGAAATTCGAAAACCATGCCGGGGGATTGAAAGTGAAAGGCACGTACGACCTCCGGTACAAGCGCGACGAGAACGGGGTTATTTCGCGCGATAAGAAGGGGCGTCCGCTCTCGGAAAACATGGCGGAAGTCATCGCGAGAAATATTCCGATTTTCGAAAAAGAAGCTTTCGCCAAGCTGGATCCGGAAGATCCGAAATACTCGGAAAAATACGACGCGCTCATGCAGAAGTATTTTTCCCTCCAAATAAAAGCCCTCCAGCTCGCCGGATACATCCAAGACGAAACGACCCTCAATCCCGGAGCGACCAACCTCAACCGCCCGATTCCGTATTTCGATTCCGAAGGCGTCTCGAAAACGTTCGACGGGCATATCCGCCAAGCCAAGGCGAAACGCCGCGAAGAAAATGCCGAATCACAGGCGTTCCGCGAGTTCGTCCGCGTGGAAATTTTCCCCGGTGACACGTACGCGACGGTTTTTTCGAGACTCGCTACCTATACCTCCGACGCCCGTTCGCATTTCGCGAAATTCCCGAACCTCGCGTTCGTGAGCGATCTCAACGATCTCCAAAAGAAGGAATTCCTCTCGAAGATTCTCGACGCTTCGTTGAAAACGGCAAAGACCCCCGACGTTTCCGCATTGCTCGAAAACCGCATCAAGGCCGGGGGAAAATTCCTCATTACGCTGGGTCAGATCGATTCGGCCTTGGGTGAACTCCGCGGGGCCGCGACGCGGCCGAGCATAGCCGAAGTCCTTCGGAAGAAAGACGTCCAAGCGCTCGATTTCGCGGTTCCTTTCGCCCAGAACCGCGCCCTCGTGGAACGGGCGCTCTACGTCGAAAGCTACCAGACCTCCAGCGGAAAGTGGTACAAGCCCGATGGAACCCGACGTTTCGTAAAGGAAACGCTCGAAGAATATCCGGTTCTCCAACACGTCAAATCGCTCAATTCTTTCGGTGATTTCCAGATACGTATCAAATCCCTCCGGAAAGGCTGGAATGACGAATGGCCGACGAAAGCCCAACTTGGCAAGGCACTCGGACTCGTCTCGCGCGCGGACGTATCCGAACATATCGAATCGCTCCGGAAAAATTCCCCGAAGATCGCCGGACGGATAGAAGAAGACCTCTCCGTCGTCAAGAGGCTCTCGCTCATCATATCGAAGCCGGAACAGACGAAAGAGGATTTCGCCACCATTACCGACCTCCTTACGAAAATCATCCGCCTCGACGACGGTACGGGCTCGAACGTCGTAGGAAAGCTCATCGGGGCATCGGTACTCAACGACAAGCTCAACCTCCACTTCCAGAAACTGAACGGGGTGCTCCAAGTAGCCGGAGAAGATCCGAGAAAAACCGTTTCCACCGGCGAAGGACAACGGGCTTACGAAGATACCGTCCTGCTCATGAACAACATGGGGGAACGCAACGTCCTCTACGGCCTGACGGAAAACCGCCTTCTGCGCATTATCGAAAAATCCGGAATCATCGAAAAAGCGGGACGGAAACTCACGTATCCGGAACTCCAGACCAGTTTTCTCTCCGGATCGATAGAATACGGTACCGACACGTTCGTCGCCCACATTTCGCTCTTGGTCGACCAAATCGCGCAGAGCCGCAAGCTCGGCAAAGAGGGAACCACCCCCGAATTGAAGATCATCCACGGACTCTTTTCGTTCTGTAACAACGTCCTCGAAGCCAATCTCAAGGGCGGAGCGGAAAAGGAGCGGAAAATCACCGAAGCCATCCTCGCCTTCCATAAGGACCCCGATCTCCGCGCGGCGCTCGACGAATATCCCTACGATCCGAAAGATCCTTCGAAACGAATCGCGACGGGCGTGCTTCCGACGGGAGAAGAACTCTCCGGTAACGGATTCCGCGACGTATTTTTCAACTACGTACGCAAGGGTTCGGAAGCGGAAAAAGCCGCGGTAACGGCCGCGGCGGCGCGAAAGAAGACCGAAGCCTAGCTGCCTTTTCGGGCGAGGCGGGCCTTGAGGTCCGCTATTTTCGCGATATCCACGGCGACGTGCTTTGCCGCACTTTTGCCATCCGATTCAGTAAAGGAGAAACTCGATCCGCATCCGCACCGCCCTTTGACGGAATGGGCCGAATATATCCATTTCTCTTTCCCGCCCTTCTCCATTCGGGTTAAGCGCGCTCCGTCGAGACGTTCTCGGTCGACTTCCTGAAAATAGGCCGTAATGCCGCCGACGTCGCATGCGGAAAGCCCGGAAACGTCACGCGGGGAAATTTCTACCGAAATTTTCGTACCGGCGCACCCTCCGTTTACGAAACGTACGAGTACCGCCGCAATTCCGGAATTTTTCCAAACGGCGAGAGTGGGGGAGTCGAACTTGAGCGTCATGATT
>JAUPLX010000097.1 GCA_030836665.1 Patescibacteria group bacterium | reverse complement strand
CTTCCGGAATTCCGGTTCACCGTCCGGAAATTCGACGCGACCCTCGAATCTTTCGTCATGGACGCCGTCACCGACGAATTCGTCGCGCCGCTCTTCGGAACCGGAAAATCCGAATTCCACGACCGTCTCCACGAACTCGAAGACCGGGTCATCGAGCATTTCGGAAAATTCGGAAAGGAAGTGTCGCTCCTTTCGTCCGCCATCTCCGATGCCGATTCGTCCGTTATCGAAGCCGAACTGCGCGAGCACGTCTATTCGGCCGTAAAGAAAAAGATGCGCTCCAAGGTTCTCCAAAGCCGCATACGCCTCGACGGCCGCGCTCCGGATCAGGTCAGAAACGTCCGCGCGCAGTGCGGAATCCTTCCGAAGGTCCACGGTTCCGTACTCTTCGAACGGGGCATTACCCAAGCGCTTTCCATTACCACCCTCGGCGGTCCGGGCGATATCCAGATCGTCGACGACATGTTCGAAGAAGACACCAAACGCTACATCCACCACTATAATTTCCCTCCGTACTCGGTCGGGGAAGTCAAACCGCTCCGCGGCGTCGGGCGTCGCGAAGTCGGACACGGACGCCTTGCGGAAAAGGCTCTTGAAATGGTTCTTCCCCCGCTTGAGAAATTTCCGTATTTCATCCGCGTAGTTTCGGAAATCACGACCTGTAACGGTTCGTCTTCGATGGCGTCGGTCTGCGGATCTTCGCTTTCCCTCATGGATGCCGGCGTTCCGATCCGCGCGATGGTCGCGGGCGTCGCCATGGGTATGGTCTACGACGACGATACCGGAAAATACGAAGTCCTCTCCGACATCCAAGCGCAGGAAGATTTCCTCGGCGACCTCGACTTCAAAATCGCGGGAACCGAAAAGGGGATTACCGCACTCCAGATGGACTGCAAGATCAGCGGCCTCAGCCTCGAGGTCGTGAAGCGCGTTCTCGATCAGTCCAAGGGGGCGCTCGCGTATATCCGGGGCGAAATGGCGAAGGAACTCGCCGCGCCGCGCAAGGAGCTTTCCCCGAACGCTCCGTCCATCCTGTCGCTCACCATTCCGGTCGACCGCATCCGGGAGCTCATCGGAAAGGGGGGCGAGATGATTCAGAAGATTTGCCGCGACTACTCGGTCGAGGTCGACGTGAAGGACGACGGATTCGTTTCGATTACCGCGAAAACCCAAGAAAACGGCCAAGGAGCGCTCAAATTCATTCAGGAACTCCTCCGGGAAATCGAACCCGGAGAAATCCACGAAGGCAAGATCGTCAAGATCCTCGACGGCGTCGGCGCCATCGTCGAACTCGGCAAACAGTCGGGCATGATTCATATCTCCAAAATCGCCAAAGAACGCGTCGAGAAAATCGAAGCGTACGTCAACGTCGGCGACGTGGTCAAGGTCAAGGTTCTGACCGTCGATAAGGAAAAAGGCCGCATCGGGCTCGAAAGGATCGTTGCCGAGTAAGGATTGCGGAAGAAATGCCGGGAGGAGGTCCGTGCCGAAGACCTCCGCAGGACGGCGTCGGATTTCCCGCGCGCAAACGTCCTCGACCGGCGCGGGCGTTGAGATTTTTTCAAAATGATTGCGCCGGTCTGCGGATTGTTTGCATGCGCCGGAAAATACCTTCACCGTCCGAGGACCAGTCAAGGCGCGGACTTCCTCCCGGCCTTTCCGTAACCCTCTGATCCCATGTCCGGCAACGTCATCGAATTTCCCGGATTGAACGACCTGGAGCGGGATCTTCTGGAGTTGGAAGTTACTGACTACGCTTCCCTCATGAAGGTACGTCAGGTCCGTGAAACGGTGGATACGATTCTCGGTTTCGATTACCTGGTCGAACTCCTTAAGCGCCTTTCCAGGGGATATCCGATCTTTCCGGAAGGATACGATCCGGTAACGCACCGGATTCCACACCAGTACGCCCATCACTTTGACCTTCTTGATGTTCGTGAACTCGAACTCTTCTGGCGTTGGATCGGCGTAACGCTCGATAAGGACGACGCCGCATCCATGAGGGTCAGAAAAGAACTCTTCTACCTTCGGGGAGAAACGATTCGCCGCATGAACGGGCGAAATGGGGTCGGAGGTTTCGAAACCTCGGCTGGCGGGCGATAAAAAAGGGCGGCTCAGAGGCCGCCCGGGTGACGCGTTCTATCAGGTTACGTCCGCGTACCGCCCTAAGGCCGGTAAACCATCCTTTCGGAAGTTCCGAGGGGAAGAACGCCTTCCTCGGTGCGGACGAGATGGAAGCCGAGACTTCCGATCACCTCCTTTACTCTTCGTCTTCGCTGCGTTTGATGTCTTCCCAACCTTCGTTGGGAACCGAGGTCTTGATGTGGCTATCGGGAGGAGTAATCCCGATATTCCAAATACCCAAACGTTTCATGTCGAACTCCTTAACTTAGCGAAAGTACGAAAGCGACCCTTACACCGAAGAATCGCGAGAAAAATTTTGTTTACGAGCGATCAGGAAGATACTCTCCTCTCCAACCATTCCGGGGAATTTCCGTAAATCCCTTATAATCCCACTCAATCAAATGTCAAGGAACTTTCCCATATTCGCCTTCTCCCTTGGACGCGAATTCAAGCTTTCGGTCGCGGAAATCGCTTCCGTATGCGGTTTTAAGTCGCTCATTTCCGTAAGCCCCGGGCTTGCCCTCGTCCGCTTTGAAAAGCGCGAAGACGCGATTGCCGCGTTCGCCAAACTCGGGGGTTCCATCCGTCTTTTCGAAATCCAGTCCGAGTGCGTTTCCGGCGAATTCGCCACGAAGTCCACCGAGTATTTTAAGAAGGCCATGTCGGCGGAAGGGAAGAACTCTTTCGCCCTCGCGTCCGTCGGAGCCGATTTGCCGCTCGGGGAACTTTCGCTTCGGGTAAAAAAATTCCTCAAAGACCAATTTTCCCTTCGGGCCTGCAATACTACGGACCGTACGATCAATGCCGCTTCGTTCAAGAAGGACAAGCTCTCCGAAACCCTGCTGGAGACCGCTTACCTCGAAATCGACAAGAAGGGGTATTTCGGCATTACGCTCGCATGCCAAGACGT
>JAUPLX010000096.1 GCA_030836665.1 Patescibacteria group bacterium | reverse complement strand
GTCCACGCGTTCGGTAACCTTTCGGGATATCTCCCCCACCGGTACGACTTTTTCACCGGGGAAAGCCGTGATTTCCGCAGAAGGGCGTTCGGCGGAGACTTTCTTCATGACGGAAGTCTCGGCTGACGCGGCGGAAGTTTCCCGGATCGGCGTTTTGACGGAAGTCTCAGAGCGGAGACGCACGCCTTCGTTCGAAGCGGACGGCGCCGGTTTTGCGGCGACCATCTTGCGCTGCGGCTTTTGGGTCGGGGTCAGAGCGGTGGCCGGAAGCGGCGCTTCCGAAGCGTTGGCATTGGATATGACCATCGAAGCGGCGGCCGAAACGATGCGTTCGGCGGTCTTGGCGAGCGTAGCGGTCTTGGGCGTCTCTTTCTGCGGAAGCGTGGCAGCGCGTTTTTCGGTTGAAGCGACCATAATGGGCGCGCTCTTGGCGAGGGGTTTGGCGGCGTATGCCATCTTCAACGGAGTTTCGATCCGGGCAACAGCCGTCTGAGCAGGAGCTACCGGAGCGGAAACCTCGGCTCGTGCGACGACCGTCGCGGATGGCGCGTCGGCTTGGGCGTATACCGGCATAGAATCCGGAACGACGGTACGCCCGACGAACGGAAGCGATCCGGCGGAAAGCCCCGCGATCTGCGTATGGAACCGACGTTTCGTTACCGCCCCCTGCGAAGAGGACGCGTCGATGATATCGACGTAACCGTCTTTCGGCTCGGAAAGCGCGATGGCGACATGGCCGATATGTCCGGAACGCTTGTGGAGGAACAGGAGGTCGCCCTTCTTCACGTCTTTGAGTTTTTTCGCGGTCGCCATCTTGGAGAGTCCCGCGGCGGTCGTGTCATACGAGGAATCGACGACTCCGGCCTTTTTGAGCGATTCGATGACGAGCTGGGAACAGTCGATGGATTTTTCGCCGCTTCCTCCGAAACGGTAAGGTTTTCCGAGATGTTCTTCGGCATACGAAACGAGCTCGTCGGCGGAAAGCTTCGGGGCGGATTCCTTTTGGATTCGCGAAACGCGGTGGGATTCCGCGCCCTTCGAAACGGACGTTTTCGGAGCAAGTCCGATTCCGCCCATCGATTTCACGGCCGCCGAAACGAGCGCGGCATCTTGGGCGTTACGGGCCAAGAGGTAGTAGCGGCCCTGGCGGAGTTTCGAAGGATTGGCAAGGTGGTTGCCTTCTTCGTCAACCAAAAGCCCCCATTCGTCGGTACCGAAGGCCGCTTGGGCGAAATCTTTGGCACCGATGCCCTTTTGGACGACGGACTTCCATTCGCGATCGCGAAGTTCGGGAACTACCGAACGGGAAGGGTTTCCCGGAACGGGAGCGCTCGGAGAAGCGGGAGCCGAAAGCGCGGATTGGTCCGGAGCCGCCTGGACGGGAGCGGAAGCGGTAGCGGCGATGCTGGCACCTGCGACGATACCGAGAACTCCCGCGACGCGGCGGGCGTATTCGGAAATCTTCGCGAAAATCCCCTGTTTCGGGGTGAGAACGGCGCGAGAGGCGGCGTTGGAAAGACCTGCGGACGAGCGCATGCGAGAGGTTCGTTAGTAACGGAAGGCTTCCGGTTGCGGAATTTCGGTATTGGTCTTTGGTTTTTGATATCCGGATAATAAAACGCGGATTGAAAATGTCAAGACCCGCTTTGGAGATTCGCGTTTTTTCGGATTTTTACTTATCGAAATCGGTGTCTTCCGCGATGGGAACCTCTTTCAGTAAGCGTTCCACCGCTTCGGTACTGACTTCGATGCGTTGGGCGACCTTATTTCGAGTTCTACGGTCCTGCTTCATCGTTTCCATGGCTTCCTTGATTCCGGGAATCTTCGTCCATATTTCGGGATGTCCGCGATACCTGTAGTACGCCTCAAGAACCGTTTCCGTCTTATTGCGGATAAGTTCGTTCAAGCCACGCTGGATTTCCTGATCGGCGCGCGCGGTAACGAGGGCTTTGACGATAATGGTGTGTTCCCTCGGTACGATGCGGATGACATCCGGCACCTCCGGCGCGGGAAGGAACAATGGTTGGGATTGGGTAACCGCGTGGGGCTGCGGGACGGGAGCATGCGATTCCGGATGTTCAACGGTTCGGGAAAGCCGTATGGAACCGGACGAAACTCCGGTGAACGCTTCGAGGCCCATGATTTCGGTAATGCCGTCCCCGGTAGGCGGGGGGCCGTTTTTCATACCGACGAATCCCGGCAATCCCGTGACTTCGGTAATCTCGGCGTTCGCGGCCGCCACGGGTTGGAGACTTTTCTCATTCATGCCAGTGAACGGCGGAAGGGGAAGGGTGTCTTCGGCGGAGCACGCTCCTTGCGGTAAGGGCGACGACGGATCGATGATGATGGTGGTGCGTTTGCGTTCCGGCGGATCGAGGTCTACCTGGCGGACTTCGACCGTCTCCGTCGCGTCACGGATGATTTGGTCGGGACTCTTCATGACGTAATCGCCACGGGGGAGGTCACGAAGTTCTTCGAACGCGGTAACGCCGAGCAGGACCTGACGGAACCCTTCTTCGAAGATCATGTTCATCGAGTGCCGTTCGCGGATGTAGTCGATGACTTCGCGGTACGTCCGACCTTCGCGGATCATATCGCGAACGGTCGACGTGAGCGACAGCTGTTCCACGACGACCTGCATCCCTTTGTATCCTTCGCCGTCGCATTTCTTACAACCGACGGCACGTTTGACCATGTACCGATCCCAGTGTTCTTCGAGGAAATCGACGACTCCGTCGTCGATTTCCCTTCCGTAAAAATAGTCCCTTCCGGGGAATTCGTCGACGTATTCGGCGCAGTCGCAAAACCTTCGGATAAGGCGCTGGTTGAGAACCGTGACGACCGTGGACGAAATGAGCCATTCCGCGACGCCGAGCTGGATGAGGCGGACGATGGATCCGAGCGAATCTTCGGTATGGAGGGTCGAGAGGACGAGATGTCCCGTAAGGGCGGCTTCGGTGGCGATGTTCGCGGTTTCCTTATCGCGGATTTCACCGACGAGGATGACGTCGGGATCTTGCCGAAGAATCGACCGGATGGCTACCGGATACGTGAATCCCTGCCTCTCGTTTATG
>JAUPLX010000095.1 GCA_030836665.1 Patescibacteria group bacterium | reverse complement strand
TCACCGAACTTTCGACGAAATCCGAAATATTCGAAACCGGCATCAAGGTCGTCGACCTCATCGCTCCGATGCTCAAGGGCGGTAAGGTAGGACTCTTCGGCGGCGCCGGAGTCGGAAAGACCGTCATCATGCAGGAACTCATCCATAACATCGCGTCCGAACACGGGGGATACTCCGTCGTAGCCGGAGTCGGCGAACGTACCCGCGAAGGAAACGACCTCTACCACGAAATGAAGGATTCCGGCGTCATCGACAAGACCGCGATGGTCTTCGGACAGATGAACGAAGCTCCGGGTCCGCGTGCCCGCGTCGCCCTCACCGGCCTTACCATGGCCGAATACTTCCGCGACGTGGAAAAACGCGACGTCCTCCTCTTCGTCGACAACATCTTCCGTTTCACTCAGGCAGGTTCGGAAATCTCCGCCCTTCTCGGACGCATTCCGTCCGCCGTAGGGTACCAGCCGACCCTCGCGACCGACATGGGCGCGCTCCAAGAACGCATCGCGTCGACGAAGAACGGTTCCATCACCTCCGTTCAGGCGGTCTACGTTCCGGCCGACGACCTTACCGACCCGGCTCCGGCGAACACTTTCGCCCACCTCGACTCCACCGTCGTATTGAACCGTTCCATCGCGGAACTCGGCATCTACCCGGCCGTCGACCCGCTCGACTCGACCTCCACCGTCCTCACCCCGAAAATCGTCGGGGAAGACCACTACGAAGTCGCTCGTGCCTGCCAGAAGATTCTCCAGCGCTACAAGGAACTCCAGGATATCATCGCCATCCTCGGTATGGACGAACTCTCCGAAGAGGACAAGCAGACCGTCACCCGCGCGCGCAAAATACAGCGTTTCTTTTCCCAACCGTTCTTCGTCGCCGAACAGTTTACCGGAAACCCGGGGCTCTACGTCAAGATCGAAGATACCGTCAGGGGCTTCAAGTCCATCATCTCGGGAGAACTCGACTACATCGGGGAAAGGCACTTCATGTACAAGGGGACGATCGAATCGGTTATCGAAAGTTACGAAAAGGAAAAGGCTGCCGCGTAATTCACTTCCTTCATGCATTTCTCCCTCATTTCCATCACGAAGAAGGTTCTCGAATCTTCCGAAGTCTCGTCCGTAACGCTTCCGACGAAAACGGGCGTTATCACCGTCCTTCCGGAACACGAACCCATCGTATCGGCGCTTACGCCGGGGGTTCTTTCCGTTACCGTAGGCAATAAGAACGTTCTCTTCGCCATTGGCGGGGGCGTACTCGAAACCGATGGAAAAACCGTTACCGTATTGGCCGATATGGTCGAGGAAGGCGGAACGGTGGGCATGGAGGATGCGGAGAAACGAAAGACCGAAGCCGCGCGGCTCCTGAAGGAGGCTCGCGAAACCGGAACGACCGACATGGAGTCGCTCATCGCGCTCGAAGAAGAATACATGAAAGAAGAAGCCCGCGTGAAGCTCGCTTCCGGAACGATTTAGCATCGTTCGCAATAAGAAAACCCCAAGGGAGATTCCCTCGGGGTTTTCTTATGTTTATTCGAGAATGCTATCGGGCAGTTGCCGGAGCTACGCCGGAGCCACCGAACGGCGCTTCCGCGAACGCGACGTAGAGGTACGTTCCGCCGGAAACGTTGCCCGTTCCCCCACCCCCTCTCCGAAGTTTGAACCCGTTGGAAAGGAAGTCCATCGTTTCGGCGGGATTTTCCACCATCGTATCCTGAGCGAAAAGGCGGGCCTTGGCACCGTTCATGGGGTCACGGGCGGAATCGAGAATCATCCATTCTTCAGTAGCATCCATTCTTTTGACCATGACGTATTTCGGGCGGAATCCGGCATGTACGAACGGACCGTCGGTACTGCCGTTTCCGGAATAGGTTCCGATCTTGGAGAATCCGGGAACCGAATGGAACGCGTAGGTAACGTTCTTCGCGCCGGCGTTCGAATATCCGTTGAATTCCTGTCCGACGGAGAAATTCGTAGCGTTGGAAGAAAAGACCGTATGCCAACCGCCGTTGGTATATTTCGCTGAAGAATTTTGCAGGTTCAGCGCGCTGAAATTATCGAAACTCTTATACCAAACCTCCCAATAAGTCGTCGCGAATTCGCGCTGCTTGACGATGATGAGTTCCGGGGCTTTGGACAATCCGTGTCCGACGGTCGCCGAACCGTCGTTCGTGTTGTTGGAATTCCAAGAGATGATGGAGAATCCTGCCGTGGGATTCGCGGAAACTTGGCTTGGAAGGGTTCCGGCGGTATTGGCAGTAAGGGTTCCCCCTTTCCAGCACCAAGCGACGTACGTCGCGTTGGTCTGGTTCCAATTTTCATTGTCGGTAGATCCCGGAGTCGTTCAGAATCCGTCGCTATTGAACGATGACAGATAACCGTATAGGAAATTCGTCGCCTCAATACCGGCAATATTGCTATTGAGAAGTTTTCCGACGCCGCGAACGCTGTCGTATAACTGGTGGTTGTAGGCTAAGCTTCTGGCCTTCGACCATACGAAATCGGGGGTGAATCCTAATCCGGAAACCGTTCTGGCCGAAGCGGTGGAATTTCCGACCCAAGTAAGTATGTCGAAATGCGACTTCGGACTCGCGATTGCCGGTGCCGGGAGTTTGGAGGTCGAAAGGGCCTTGAATCCGGTAGGCGGAGCGTGCGTAAAGGCGCCTCCGGCATCAGAATAGTACGTCAGCCCGGATTGGCCGCCTTGGCCGAAATTCGAAACCGTCGCGAATCCGGCGCGACCGTTCGTTACCGTATTGGAAACGAACGGAATCCACGTTTTTCCCACAAGCCCTTGGGCGGTTTTCGTCAAAAACGGATTTCCGTTCAACGTAAACGAGACGGTGTCGTTATCCGTATCGAAAGCCATGCCTACGACGTCACCGACCACCCATGGAGGATTACGGTTCTGGACGAGTTCGTACGCGCCGTCCTTATAGTACCCGATATCGAGCGACCGGTTCGCCATGGCGCGCAATTGTCCGTCATCGGTCCGGATGCCGACCGTAAGGTTGTCATTCGTATTCCCTACGGTCGTGACCTTGGTTTCGAAATACCACTTTCCGGAATTGGCCGCGATGGTGGAACGCGCGGAATAAGTACCGTTAACGGAAGATGCCGAATTCCACGATAGCGAGCCGTTGGAGAAGGTCGATACCGATTCTCCGGCTACGATGTCCATGGGATTCAGCGTGGCGAAATTGTTCGTCGGACTGTCGAGCACGGAGTCCGTGAGGACGATATTGTTCGTCGTCCAATAATTCCCGTTTCCGGAGGAGTCCTTCCCCAGTCCGGCGTTGCTTCCGGAAGTGAGGGAAGACGCGTCCGAAAAATCGAGATGGAAGCCGTTCGTCCCGTACGTCCCGACGTACGACTTGGGGCGCCATGATCCGGAAACCGGATCGGTTTCGGCGAAACTCGAATGGGCTACAAGGCCTCCCGAGACCATGTGCGTATCCGCGAAATACTGGTTCGAAAAATATACCGGAGCCCCTCCGCCCTGGTATCCGGCAGAAATATCGTTCCTGACGGTATTGTTGATATTCCTGAATGCCGAAGTGCCCCAATTTCCTCCAGGACCGCTATCGGCCGAAGAAGCCCAGGTCAATTCCTTTCCGTTCACCCAAACTCTGAGTTTTTGTGAAGAAGAGGCATTGTCCGCGTCAAACCAGATGACGACGTGGTACCAAGCGGAAAAATCCCGGAACAACTCGTTCGAATACCGGTTCCATGCGTATCAGGAAACGTTCGTGAATCCCCAAGCTTGGAATTTCCCATCGCTCGCTATTTCGAATTTCTGTTCGCTTCGAGCCGTTCAGCTCGTCGCCGAATTTCCTCCGAGAATATGGGTGGGTCATCCGGTAGCGGACCGTTTTACCCATACGGAATAGGTCCATTTGTCCTGTCCGCTCGCGGTCGTGGGCGTTCGGGAAAGGTACGCGTTCGTTCCGTTGAAGCGGAGGCTTCCGGCGAGGGTCTGGACGTTCTGCGAACAGGAGCCGGAGACGCCGGAGAAGGCGGAAGCGAGGGATATCGGACCGTCGGTCGCCGTGGAACAGGAATATCCGGGACGGACGGCGAGCACGTTGGAACAGTCGGTGCCGTAGTCCACGTTCCCGAAGGAGAACGCGCCCGTCGAATCGGCCGTGGCGGTCTTGCCCGCGCAACCGGAAACGGCCGCGCCGGAAGCCGAGGCGCCGAAGGAGCCCGATACCGGGAAAGAATCGATGACGCACGCCGGGGCGCTCCAGCTGCCGTTCCACGTGTAGTTCGCGCTGGCGCACGAGCCCGAACCGTTCGTCGAGGAATCCTTCGTGAGGGTCCCGTCGGAGCAGGAGTAGGCGAAAGTCGCGGTGAGTTCGCCGTTCGCCGGGGAAGCGGGGAAGGCGGCGGTACCGGAGAACGAGGCCGAAGCGCCGTGGACGAGGGCCGGGACCGAGGAGAGGGCGTACGGCCCGAATCCGGCATGGGTGTCGGAAGCGGATCCATCGCAGTCCGCCTTGCAGGACGAGGAACCGGAATCCCAGGAGTACCCGGAGACGCAGTCGAAGGTGCAGACGTCGGCGGAAGCGGAATAGTGCCAGTCCGTGCCGACGGCCTGGGTACCGCCCACGGAGGCGGCGGCGTTGGCCGGGACCGACCCTCCGCAGACGTTCTCCACGCAGGAAGGTCCGGAAGCCGGGACGTAGCCGGAATCGCACGTCGCGGCTTCCGAGGAGACCGAGAGCGCGCCGAAGGAGCAGTACGCGGTGCCGTTGACTTCGCCGTTCGTAACGGTTTTCAGAACGGGCTTCGACTCGCCGCTTTCCATCGCGGGGACGTCGTATCCGGAGAAGTCGCCGTCCGCGTCGCAGCCCGGTACGGAACCTATGGTCGCGCCGTCGATGAG
>JAUPLX010000011.1 GCA_030836665.1 Patescibacteria group bacterium | reverse complement strand
TTTTCGGAACTGATGCAAAAAATCCCGAAAATACTGTAGTATTGGGGGGTAATTTTGCAATATGGACTTCAAACAAGAACGTACTTCGTACGGAAAATCATCCTACGCCGACAAGCGCGTAACGGTACTCGCCCTTCTCAAAGGACTCCAAGGAAAAGGCGAAGTGTTCGATACGCTCTTCGGATACCTCATCGCGAACCCCGAGGGGGCGAGCGAAGCCGAGATGGACGAAGTATTTGAAATCGTCATGCAGGCGCTCGAGGCGGACGATGAAGAAAAACTCCAGGAACAGATGGCGAGACTGAGCGGATTGCAAGATAAGATCCGCCAAATGAAAGAGAAGGAACGAGAAGAAAAAGCCGCCGAGAATCCCGAGGAAATCCTCATGACGTTCTAATTCCCACCTCCCCCTCATATGCAGATGTCCCAACGCCAAGGCCCGGAAAGCCGCAACGCCGCCCAAGAACGCAACGATCAGCTGAAGAACCTCAATTCGGCGACCGAAGGTCTCAAGACCGGCGGCGTGCAACGTGCCGAAGCCGGACTCTCCGGTTCCCAGCTCAATACGCGCATCAACAACATGTCCCAGCAGCCGAAAACGGCCGCCGATCTCATGAAGGATCCGAACGGGCGCATGGCCGTAAACAACGCCCTTCAACAGCTCGGCGCGGATTCGTTCCAGAACCGTACCGACTGGATGGCAAACAATCCGGCCCTCGCGAAACAGGTCTTCGAAATGGCGAAGAATTCGGTACCTCAGATGGGAGGCGGATTCAATTCCGGCAGCCGTATCAACGTCGGTCCGCACGGGGCTCGCGTGAACGTACAGCAGAGCGGTGCCTACGCTCACGGTCAGGGCGCTTCCAATTCCATGGGACAAATCGGCGGGTAATCGCCGCCATCGTGCGCGGACGGACCTCATGAAAAAAACCGGAACCCTTCTCGGGGTTCCGGTTTTTCATTCCCGTATTAGTGTACGAGCACCATGACGATGGGCTCTTTGCCGGTTTCGTCGAAGATGATATCATGGATCTTCTTTCCGACGTGCTTCTTGAAGTGGAGGGCATCCGGAAAGCGGGCGAGATCGTTGGCGAGGGTCTGTTCGACGAAATCGCGCATCCGGGCCTCAAGCCGTGGAAAATTCGAGAGCGATGGGAATCCGGCCGTATCGAAATTGATCAGGTATTGCCCCGGTTTTTTGGCGATGGAAACCGCAATGGTTCCGCCCGTCATGAGCTGCTGACGTTCGTGGAGGTGTTCTTCGTCCGTATAGCCGACCATGTAGCCATCGACTTCGATGAGGCGGTGCGGAACGTATTCGTCGGTGACGCGAAAAGAATCCTTCGTAAACTCCATGATCTGTCCGTTGCGTCCGATAATGACCTTTTCCTTCGGATAATTCATTTCGTAGGCGTTGCGGGCGTTTCCGTGGAGCATGTGCGGATAGCCGTAAATCGGCATGTACACTTCCGGACGGATGAGCGAAATCATCTTTTTGGTATCCTCCTGGCGGGCATGTCCACCGGCGTGGATTTCGGATTCGCGGTATTGGTAGATCTTCGGCCCTTGGGACAGGACGATGTCGAAGAGCCCCTGGACGGAACGTTCGTTCCCCGGGATGACCGACGAAGAGAACACGACGGTGTCGTCCGGCTTAAGGAAAGTATCCTTGGACTCGCCGGTAGCGATGCGCATGAGCGCCGCGTAACGTTCGCCTTGGGCGCCGGTACAACAGATGGTGACCTCGCTGTCCGGAAGGCGGTGCGCGTCTTCCATCGTGATAATGGTTCCCGGTTTCGGGCGGGCGTACCCGAGCTTCATGGCGATGTCCATGTAATTGTTCATTCCGCGTCCGAGGAGCACGACCTTGCGGTTGAACTTTTCGGCGGCGGAGATGATGATCATGACGCGGTCGATAATCGACGAAAACGTCGCGGTGATGACGCGGCCATGCGCGGCGGCGAAGATGTCCTCGATGGATTCGATGACTTCGGATTCCGAAATCGACGACCCCTTGAGATGGGCGTTCGTGGAGTCCGAAAGGAGCGCGCGCACTCCGCGGTTTCCGATGGATTCGAGGAGTTCGTAATTAGTCGACGGGCGGTACGGAAGCGGGTTCTTGTCGAATTTCCAGTCACCGGTATGGACGAAGCGTCCGACCGGGGTTTCGATAAGGAGACCTACGGAGTCGGGAATCGAGTGGTCGACCGTGAACGGCATGACCGAGAAATTATCCGAAATCTCGATCATGACGTCGCGCTCGTAGTGCTTCATGTTCGAGAGCGGGGCGTTGATTTCGGCCTGCTTCATGGCGATGAGCTCGTAGGCCATGGCGGTCGCGTAGAGCGGAACGTTCAGTCCGAGCTGCTTGGCGGCGAAGGGTACGGCGCCGATATGGTCGATGTGTCCGTGGGTGATGCAGATTCCGACGACCTTCTTCCCCTTTACGTAGGAGAGATCCGGAATGGAACATTGGGTTCCGAACTGGTACTGGTCGGCGAACTGGAGGCCCATGTCGACGATGAGGATTTCGTTTCCGTATTCGAAACCGATGCAGTTGAGACCGACCTGTTCGAGACCGCCGAACGGCACGATTCGGAGCGTGTCTTTCGGGGCGTGGACATGCGCCTTATGCTCCGGATACGGAGCGTGTTTTTTGAGGGCCTGTTGCGGGGTAATGAACGGGAAATTGCGTTTGGCGCGGAACTTCGGAATGGAGACGAAATTGCCTCCCGGTCCTACCGGGGCGTTATCGGCCTTTCCTCCCTTGGGGGCGGCATTCTTGAAATACCCTTCGCGACGCGGAGCCGGTGCTCCGGAACGGTCGCCGCGGGAAAATCCCGGAGCGCCTCCCGCACGGGGACCGCGGCCTTCGGAACGGGAACGGGAACGTCCTTCGCCGTGAACCGGATCAGCCTGGACCGAAGCGCCTTCCTGACGGACGGGATCGGCGGCTTTCGGGCCGCGCTTAAGGCCTTCCGCAGCCGCGGAATGGCTCTGGAACACCTTCTCTTCGGAAGGTTTGGTAACGCGGCGGGGAGGACGGGAAAATTCGCGCTTCGGCACGTCTTCGGAATTGGGATTCTTGTA
>JAUPLX010000094.1 GCA_030836665.1 Patescibacteria group bacterium | reverse complement strand
TACGGGGACGGGCGGGGAAGTGGAATTGTTCTAAGGTTTCGGCGGGGGTAGGAATCTTTCCTCGGAATATCGCGCCGGTTCGCGGAACGCGACTCCGGACGCTCGTTCCTCGGAACGCCTTGCCACGGAAAGCCGCTTCGGCGGCTTTCTCCCGGACTCGCACCTCCGGTACTCATCCGTGTGGCTGCGGTTTCGATTCCTACCCCAAGACGTCCGAAGTAAAAAAGAAAAAGACTCCCATCGGGAGTCTTTTTCTTTTTTGATTATCTGGTTGCGGGGGTAGGAATCGAACCTACGACCTCAAGGTTATGAGCCTTGCGAGCTACCACTGCTCTACCCCGCGGCATACGCTTTTCGCGTGCGGCGAGTATATCCGTTTTTCAGGATACGCAAGCCTAAAGGAAAATGGTGCCAATGAGTGGGATCGAACCACCGACCTCAGGGGTATGAATCCTGTGCTCTAACCAGCTGAGCTATATTGGCATGCCGGGGAATTATAAACGAAACCCCAAGGAGTCAAGACGAAGCGTTGCTTTCTCCCGATACTCCCGTATCATGGCCCCCGTACATCCCTTGCGTCCGGTATGGTTCGAAAATATGACGAATACGCGTCGCGGCGTGGAGAAACGCTCGCCGCCGCCATCGTGGGAAGCCTCGTTCTCGCGCTGGCCCTTTCCGGCATCGCGGCAATCCTTTCGGCAAACACGACCTTGGAAACCGAATACGAAAAAAACAACCGCGCGTTCTTGCTCGAAGACAACGGCGCCGCCATCGTGCGCCAGCTGGATACCTCGGGTATCGCGGAAGGCGAAACGTTTTACGTAAAAAAGGATTCCGCGGCTCGGGCGTTTCTCGTGCTTACCGGATCGGAAAACGCCGACTACCAATACGTGGACGCCACCGGCGAGTGGACCAATTCGGGAACCACCGAAAAAACGGTCTATACGAGGTCGTTCGTCATGGAAGAACAAGACCCGATTTTCGGGAGTGGAGGGTATGCCGTACGTACCGTCGTAAAAGAACTGCTCCGCGACTAAGGTTTTACGGCGCGGCGCGGACTACTCTCCGGTTCCGGTTTTCGGGGACGAGAACGTAAGCGTCTTGGAGCGGTAATTCCCCTTGGAATCGATGACGATGTCGCTCGCGACGTATTGGATCGTCGCGTCCAGGGAATCGTCGATCGGCACGAGATACAGCCCCGACCCCGAAGCGTTTTCTCCGGATATCTTGTATTTGAGGTACGCGGATCATCCGGCGGATTCCTTAGGGTACGAAAGGAACACGGCGTAGTCGCGGTTTTGGAAATCGAACGCCCGGGCGTTGTCGCCCGGAGAGCGGCTTCCGGAAAACGTCAGGTCGTTTTGCAAATACCCCACCGCTCCCGTGGAACTGGAGCTTTCCTCCGAAGAAATGCGGTGGAGTTCCCCCGTCGCGAGATACGAACCGGAATCGAATTCCACGACCCGTATGGAAAACGGGCGATCGATTTCGAAATGGAGGTATCCGGCGGAAACGGAAGGGAGTTTCGCGCTGAGAGAATCGCCATTGTTGGAATTCTTCTCGATGACGGCGTCGGATTTCGGATCGTTCCAAAAGGCCGCGTACCATCCGGCATCGTTGCGAACGAGACCGATGGCGGTCTTCCGGGCGCGCGCGTCGTTATCCGAATATCCGTCCGGATAGGCGACCGAGCCCGTGGACCCCGTTCGGTAATCGTCGGAATTCAGATCGCGGTCGTAGGGGGAAAACCCCGAAGGAAGGGCGAACGAAAGGTATTTCCCTTCCGGATCGGCAAAGGTTCCGGAAAGTTCCGTTCCGCTTCCCGAAGGGTTGATATTCACGTCGTTCACGTAACTGCCCGTCAAAAACGTCGAATAGTCGGAAGAATAGTACAACCGGAGCAACGTAGCGTTCGCGGAAGCCCCTTCGCAAACCAGACGTCCGTCGCGTATGGCCGGAGCGACCGCGACCGTCTCCAGAGTGGATCCGCTCACCGTCCCGCTCATCGAAACCGTCGGCGGGCACTCGCGCGCGGCGACGAATCCCGCACCGTCCGCATTGAGGGAAGATTCCCAATTGAGCGCCAAATCGGCTTTTGCCGAAAGGTTTCGGGACAGTCTGGCGTCGTATTCCTGCATGGAGAGATTTTCCAAGAGCACGTCCGATTTCGATAGGAAAACGTACCCCAGCGCCATGGCTAAGACGGTGAGGAGAATGGCGTACGCGAGGATGTTTCAGCGGCGGGAAATCATGGATGGCCTTAAAGGACGATATTGAGCACGTTCGGAAAATCGGGCATGGAACTCTTGGGCTTCCCTTGGAGTTCGGGATGGGGAACGACGTACAGTCCGATGGAAACGTCCATGAGCGCTCCGGAATTATAGGGCGTCGCCTCCAGGCTTTCGACCACGAGGTCGCGATACAGGGATTCCTCGCGGATCGGGAGGGAATACGCGGCGGAGGGGTCGGTAAGGAGCGCGTTGGTCTGGGTTCCGGTCACGTCCTGTACGAAAAACGCCTTCTCCCCGTAGTTCGCGTAATCGGAGACGGGATCGAGACGGAAATCGACGCTCCCGCTCGCGGCATTGGCTACTCCGACGATGGTTCCGGAGGTTTTCCCGGAGTTCGTAAACACGAGATAGTCGTACCCGTCGGGGACGGATACCGCCGTAGCGAGAGGATAGGAACTCCGCACGGATTTCAAACGGGAGACGACTTCCGAAAGGGCGGAGTAGGTCTTGGCGGTGGCTTTCGCCGAAGTCATCGACTCGGCGACTTGGGTCACGATGCCGACGGTTCCGGCGATAAGGAGCGTGGAGATAGCGACGGCCATCACGATTTCCACGAGCGTGAATCCCTTTCGAAACATGTGCGGGCGAAATGATGATGGGCGGGTTTTGCCTGATGGTATACGAACTTACGGCTTTTTCAAGAAAGGAAAGGAGAAGGGCTTGCGGAAATTCCGGAGCGGAGCATACTGGGAGAAATCTTCTTTCGGGGCCTATGCAAATTCCTTTTTATACGACCTTTGGGAAACGAAGCGGCTTTTCGCTCGTAGAACTCGTCATCGTCATGGCCATACTGGCCGTTTTAGCGACGATCGGGGTCATGTCGTACGGCAATTCCCTCCTTTGAGCGCACGATACCGCCCGCGTCGCGGATTTGGACCGCCTGAAGATCGCCCTCAAGTCGGAAAAACAGAAAACCGGCGCGTATCCGGCTCCGGGCGACGCTTTCCAACTCATCAATTCCGGAGCGGCGAACGTCGCGGCGTACCAAGGATTCTTCAACGAAAAGGTCGCGAATAACGAAATTACGAAATACCCGACCGATCCGGAGACGGGTACGCACTATCCCTATTCCACGACGAAAAACCGGCAAGCCTTCCAATTGGCGACGGTAGTCGAGGATGCCGATCCGTGGAAAGCGTACGTCGAGGGTGATTACAAGTCGGTGGCGATGAACGTGCTCCCCTCGCTCATGCTCGCGATGAACGGTCCGGCAGGAAGCCAAGTGGAAATCGCCGACGGGGTCGTAACGGCGGGGTCGGCAGGATCGGACAATCGGAAAAAATTCATCCTGCACGGCGGGACCGCCAATCTCCCCTACGACGCGAACGGAAACCCGGTAGCGAATTCCACCCTTTCCTTCGTGGAAATCCTTTCGGCGAGCGGAGCGACGAAAACCGGAAGCGCGCGTTTCCGGACCTGTCTCGAAATCAAAGAAGGAGGAGCGTTCATCGGATCGGGAGAATACCAGGTACTCACGGAAAGCGGAACCGTGGAAAACATGCTCTGCACGGGAACTACCTTCGACGGAGCCTGCGGATCCGCGAACGGCGTACCGGCGACTTCCGTTCCGACTTCCAACTTCTGTTCCGTCGGAAACGCTACGGCGGTCTCCGGAACGGGCGGCTGGACGTGGGATTGCGTAGGGTCGGACGGAGGAAGTACCGCGCACTGTTCGGCGGATCTCGTATCCTACGTCGTTTCCGGTTCTTTCGGAACGAACGCTTCGGGCGCTACCGTATCGGTCTGCGGAGGAAGCGTAATTGCCGACTCTTTCGGAAATTTCTCGAAAAATACGGTGCTGTATTGAACCGCCTGCGACGACGTCGTAGCGGTTCGGACGGGATACGCCTGTTCCACTGCGACCAATGGTCCGGCATCCGCCGTAGCCAACGTGACGGACGTGGCGGGAAGCTGCGTTCCGAAATACCCCGGATGCGACACTGCGGACGTCTACCTTTCCGGAAGCGCCCAATATTGGGCCGCCTGCAACGTCGGGGCCGAGTACGCCTGGACGGGCGGTTTGGCGGTTACCGATTGCGCGGGGGGAAGTTCCGATTGCGATGCCGGAATCCGGAACACGCTCGGGTCGTATTTCCAATGGGGACGCAACACCGACGCGACGACGCTGACCGGAGCCGCATGACCGGCGACCTCCGATTCGGGATCGTATTTCTATACCGGATCCGTCGCTACCGAATACGACTGGATAGCCCCTCATGACGACAATCTCTGGGGAGGGTCGGGAACGACTTCCACCACCGGGGTGTTCGACGGAGTGAGCACGGAGAACCAATCGCTCATGCGGGGTCCTTGCGCGGACGGATACCACGT
>JAUPLX010000001.1 GCA_030836665.1 Patescibacteria group bacterium | reverse complement strand
TTCGTGAGAACGAACACGAGCCCTTCCGCGCTCGCGTCCGCCGACACGGCTTCTTCGCCGTCCGGGTAAGCGTAGGTTTTCGTTTCCGCGCCCTTTACGAAGGGGCCGGCAATCGAATTCTTTCCGACGAAATAGTATTTTTTCTGCACTTCGAATACGCCGAGCGGATGGAAATTCTTATCGGCGAACGCGTATTCCGCCTGGTGGGCCTTCGGATCGAACGATTCGATCCCGTTCATCTGTTTCTTCAGGATCGATATGGTATCGAGCAAACGCTTGACGTCGTTGAGGTATACGCCCTTTCCACGTACTTCGAAAATGAGGTCTTCGGCGTGCTTGAGGTTCGTTTTGAAGACTTCCTTATTCGCGAGATCCTTGCCGGCCTTTTCCAAAATGATCTGCGCTTCGATGAGGCGGTTCTTGTATTCTTCCGGAACGGTAAGGTCGGTTTTCTGTTGGAAAATGGCGGAAATCGTCAGGTACAGGAGGAACGCGCAAACGAGGATTCCGGCTCCGAACGCCGAGGCGCGGATCTTCTCATTCTTCCAGATATGGTGGTTTCTGACGGTTTCGTAGGCTTTTTTCGCGGCCGGGATTTCGGAAACGGCGGCGCTGAAACGGACGGCGGCATCGCGGATTATCGGAGCGGCCTTAGCCATGGCGGCCTGTGCCGCGTAGGAGGCTTTCTCCATGTTCGAGGCCGAATTCGCCGGGGCGGTGACGTCCGTAACGTTCGGATTGGTGAGGGCGATGCAATCGATGGCCCGGTTGCCGGCTTCCCTCCGGATGAGATTTTCTATCGCGAGGCGCTTCTCGTCGTCCTTTCCGACGGTCGCGAGTTCGGTGACGTCTTCTTCGGTGAGGTAGTCGAGGAGGTCGATATTGGCGACGTAGAGGGAATCCGGATGTTTGACGCTGCCGGACGACACGTACGAGAATTCGCTCGCGGTGCTCGACATCCCTTCGGCGATATCGGTAATGCGCCCGCCGCGGATGAGGTAGACGTTGTAGCTGCCGAGAACCGAAAAGTGGATGTCGTCGCCGTCGATGGCCGCCAAAAATACCCGGACGTCTTCCGTCTTCAGATCCGGAACCGTCGAGTGGATATGGCGGTTAAGCCGGTCGAGGACGAACGAAAAATAGGCCGCGGTTTCGCCGGCCTTGCCGCTTTCGGCAACGGTATCGACGATGGCGCCTTCCACGAGGGATGCGGCGTGGGCCTTTTTGGATTCGATCTGGAGGAGTATTTGCCGCCGATCGTCGATGCGGATTTTTTTCGTGACGACGATCGAGTCGGAATGCTCGGAAGCGTGCCGGAGCAGGCTGACTTGAAGCATGGGAATGGGAAAGCTTGTACCGTATCGGAATGTATGGAAAATCCGTTCAGCGTCAAGCCGGAATCCGCATTGGCAAAAGAAAAAGCGTGGGGATTTCCCCCACGCTTTTCGAAACTTTCCGGATTCTTACAAGCTGTTGAGCAAGTTGAGGATATCGTCGGTATCCTGTCCCTTCGCGTCCTTCGCTTCGGCCTGCTGGATTTTCTTGCGGCTTTCCTGGGATTGGAATTCCTGCCATTCGATGAGGTGCTTTTCGTTGAGATTCTTGATTTCTTCCTGGTACTTGACTTCGAGTTCTTCGAGCTTGCGGCGTTCGGTCTCGAGGATATCGAAAAGCCGGTCGACCTGTTCGTCGGTCATGGACGGCAAGATGTCGAACCAGTACTGCTTCTCGTTATCGTCCATGCTTTCGGTCGCGAGTACGAGCTTGATGAGTTCGGGATACTCTGCTTGGACCTCGTCGAGTATGGTAAATACGTGACCGTCTTTCGTGACCTGTGCCATAGCGTTCCTTTTTTGGAGAAATATCGTTAACTATTATAGGACATTCCCTTTCAAATACAAAATTTTCGCCCCATCAGGCCCTTGCATATTCGTTTTTATGTAGCGGATTACCAGAATGGGCGATGAAAAAACGTTTGATATATGTCCTTCCATCGATAGACTGCCACGGTTTTCCCACCTTATGAAAGCCATTTTCCTCCGGATACTGCACTTTCTCGCCCGCAAGGTCGTCGAGAAACACCGTCCGTTCATCGTAGGCATCACCGGTACCGTCGGAAAGACGACCACGACGCATTTCGTGTACGATTTCCTCCACTCGCTCTACGGCGAGACGGTATACATGTCCCCCCATAACTACAACGGCGAATACGGATTGCCGTTCACGATTCTCGGGGTGCGTTCCCCCTATTCCAATCCGTTCTTGTGGCTTTGGGTGTTCGTCCGCGGATTTTTCCGTCTCTTCGACCGCAAGTATCCGAAATATCTCGTTCTCGAATACGGCATCGACCATCCGGGCGAAATGGCTTCGCTCCTCGCGGTAGCCAAGCCGGACGTCGGCATCATCCTCAACGTTTCGAAAAACCACGTCGCGAATTTCCGGAGTTTCCAAGATTACGCCGCCGAAAAACTCCTTCTTGCCGACGTTTGCGGACGCTGCATCTATAATGCCGACGATAAGGTCGTTTCCGAGGGCATGTCCGAATCCGCCAAGGCCCGTGCGGTCTCTTTCTCCGCAAAAAAGAAAACCGCCGACGTGCACGTCCGTTCCGTCAGCGCGAAGATCGACGGAATTACGTTCGACGTCTGTTTCGGCGAAGCTTGCGCCACCGCGACGTTTCCGGTCGTCGGATCGTTTCAGGCATACAACCTGCTTCCGGTATTCGCTCTCGGAATCGAAATGGGCCGCGACCTCCACGATATCGTTACGCACCTCTCGGACGTCCATCCGCAGAAGGGTCGGGGATCGGTGCTGAAGGGGGTGAAGGAGTCCGTCATCGTCGACGGTACGTACAACGGCGGTTTCGCGGCGATGTCCGCCGGCATCGAATACCTTTCGGAACTTCCGGAAGAGTATGCCCGCGTATTCTTCCTCGGCGACATGCGCGAACTCGGGCCCGATTCCGAAGCGATGCACGGCGAAATCGCCGAAAAGATTCTCGCCGCCAATCCCGATACGGTCGTGCTCGTGGGCGACGAAATGCGGAAATACGTATTCCCATCCCTTTCCGAGGCCCTCGGGGAAAAGGTTTTCTGCTTTTCTTCGAGCCGCGTAGCCGGTTCGAAGGTGCGGGAGTCCGTCCTTGCCATCCAGAAGCCGTGCGTAATATTCGCGAAGGGAAGCCAGACCAACATCTATTTGGAAGAGGGGATCAAGGAATTCCTGTTCGACCTGCGCGATATCGACAAGCTCTGCCGCCAGTCGCCCCGTTGGATGAAGATCAAGGCGCATTTTTTCGATACCATCTGCGCGAAGGACTAACGGCCGCGACGGGGGAGAGAATCCCTTTCCTTTTCCTCCGTTTTCGTTACCATTGCGCCGTTACCCTTCCTTTTTATGACTTTTTGGATCGGCTTCGCGCTCTATAGTGCCGTCATGGCGTTCGTCTGGGGATTTTTCCTCGTCGCCAGGATGCACGTTTTCAAATTCCGGGAGTATTCCGTCCACGTCGAGCCGGCAACGCGTTTTCTCGCGCTCTTCCTGCTCGTGCTTACCGCCGTCGGATACGTGGCCATCTACAACCTCGATTCCCCGAAAAAAACCGAGACCGTCGCCGAACAAGCTACGAAGGAAGAATACTAGCGTTTAGTTCCAAGCGGCGAAAGCCGCCCATTTTTTCCAGTTCCCATGAAAATCGGCATCGTCGGACTTCCGAACGTCGGCAAATCCACACTCTTCAACGCCCTTACCCATTCGTACGCGGCCGAGGCGGCGAACTTTCCGTTCTGTACCATCGAACCCAACGTCGGCATCGTCAACGTCAACGACGACCGCTTGGAAAAACTGCGTGCGGCCGTCGGAGGGGCGAAAACCGTTCCGGCCAATGTCGAATTCGTCGATATCGCCGGCATCGTCGAAGGCGCGTCCAAGGGCGAGGGACTCGGAAACAAGTTCCTTTCGCACATCCGCCAGGTCGACGCCATCCTCCAGGTCGTCCGCGACTTTTCGGACGGCAACGTCCACCACGTATCGGGTTCGGTCGATCCGAAACGCGATATCGAAGTCATCAACGCCGAACTCATCTTGGCCGACCTCGAAACCCTCGACCGCCGCATCGGCGACATGCAGAAGAAGGCCCGCGGAGGCGATAAGGAATCCGCCGCCCGCCTCGCCGTGTACGAAAAGGCGAAACCGTATCTCGAAGCCGGAAATCTCGCCGTCACCATGGATTTGGAAGACGACGAACGCGAACTCCTGAAGGATTCGTTCCTCCTGACGAACAAGCCGTTCGTTTACGCGGTCAACGTCGCCGAAGACCGCCTGACGGTTTCGGAAGACGAACTCCGCTCGATTACCGGCGTTGCCGACAAGAACGTGCCGGTACTCGCCGTCAGCGCGAAGATCGAGATGGACATGATGGGCTTTTCTCCGGAAGAACGCGCCGAATTCCTCGAAGCGCTCGGAGTTGCCGAGAATCCGACCGACGCGGTCATCAAGACCTGTTACGATCTCCTCGGGCTCCAATATTACTTTACGGCCGGAGAAATCGAGGTGCGTGCTTGGACCATCCATAAGGGTTGGAAGGCTCCGGCGGCGGCGGGCGTCATCCATACCGATTTCGAAAAGAAATTCATCAAGGCCGATGCCGTCGATTGGAAGGATTTGGTCGAATGCGGAGGCTGGGCGAAGGCCCGCGAAACCGGAAAGGTCCGCATGGAAGGAAAAGAATACGTCGTCCGCGACGGAGACGTAATGCTCTTCAAATTCGGGGCGTAGCCGTCCGAAACCGAAAATTCCCCGCTCGATTTGAAATTTCCCCGATTCCGAAACCCCGGTCGAAAAACCGGGGTTTTTTTCGTGATTGACGCGCTTATTTTTGACAAATGACGTCCTATGGTTATTAGAATGGATTGTTTCCCATCGCGATAATCGTAAAAACATGTCCGCAATCGTC
>JAUPLX010000093.1 GCA_030836665.1 Patescibacteria group bacterium | reverse complement strand
GATTCCGCAGGTGGGGAATATTCCGCGTTCGTCTTCCGAATGGCTTTGTAGAAAAAAAATTACCGGTTTCGTAAAAGAATTCCCGAGCGGTTTCATGGAAGGAACCTTTCGTACGAACGTCCGGCTTTTGAGCGTGATCATAGGCTACCGTTCGAGAATAAGGAACCCTTTCTCCGCCAACGTCCGGACGAGTTCGACGTAATCCTCGAGCGTAAGCGTTTTTTTCCAAATCCCTTCATGGAAGTTATCGGAAACGTTCCGTGACGCGTCGAACCATTCCGAGAATTCGCGGTTTTTCGGAATCTCGATTCGGTATCCGGTTCCGAGATTTTCAAGTTTCCCGTCATGGGTTCGTACGAGATACGGGAAAATCGAAAACTTCTTTCCGAGAATCGCCTCTTCGGAGAGATCCCCCACCGTTTTCTTTCGGAACGGGTTTTCTTTGGAAAAAGATTTCATATGGTAATACAACCCCGAGCGGTCGATGAATTCCCAAAAAGGCACTGGGGGGAGTCACGGGTGCTCCGGATGGAAAAAACTCGTGAATTGCAAGCGGTGGACGTCTTCCGCGATCTTCTTTTGAAGAATCCCGAATTTTTCTTTCCGCTTGAATTCGAATCTGAGTCGTAGGAAATCGTTCTCCGTCCCCGTCTCGATAAGTTCTATCCCGAATTTTTCGGGATGTTTCGCGTACGTGCTTCCGTAATTCAATCCGAATACGTTCGGCGTGCAATGGTAGTTCGACCGACCCTCGATATTCCTTTTCAGGAAGGCATGGGTGAGAACCATTTCTTCGGCAGTTTCCCCGGGAAGTCCCAGGATGGCATAATTATGGAACGGAATCCCGTGTTTGTCGAAATTCCCGATAATCCCGGACTTCTTCTCAATGCTGAGTTCATGCCCCTTGTTGATGAGGTTGCTTACCCGGTCTGACGCGCATTCGAGTCCGATTCAGCAATATCGGGCTCCCGATCGTGCCAAAATCTCGCAAGCCCCGTCATCGTAAGCTTCGTCGAAACGGGTGCGGAAGCGGTAGATTACCCGAATTTTGCGTTTCAGGAGAGTTTTCGCGAACAGGAGAATATCCTCCGCCCGGATTGCCTCATCACCGAAGAATACGTACTCGAGCCCATATTTTCCAATGAAATCCACGCATGCGGAAACGTATTTTTCCATACCTGCGCGGTAATCGTACAGGTGGGTCGAATTTATCGTGCAGAAGAAACAGCTGCTCCAGTAGCATTTATACGGAAATAATCGAAGGTATGCGGATCTTTTCCCACCAATTCGCGTGACGAAGCGGTCGGATGCGAAATAGGCGTCGTGGAAATTTCGGAATATCTCGTCTTCCGGGGGATTTTTCGGTTTTGAAAATACTACGGCCCCCTCATCGTTCCGATAGGCCACGTTTCCCAAGCCGGAAACGTCTTTTTCCGTTCCGATTCTTTCTACGTGGAGTTTGAGGGTCTTTCAATAGTCCTGATAGACGACGTAGTAATCGAAGAAATCGAAGATTTCCGGGTGAGATCGGAATTTTTCGATCCACTGGATGAAATCGGACTGTTCGTTCGCCCGCGTCGCGTCAATGATGACGGTATTCCCCCTTTCTCGGAGTCCGTCCGCCAAGAGGAATATCTGCGAGAGTTCGGCTGGCCAGAAAAATTCGAAAACGACGATACTGTTCGATACCGATAAGTATTTCTCTTTCGTTTCCCGAAGAAATTTTCAAAAATCCCCCCCGTCTTCTTTGACGAACGCCTTCAATCATCCGAGCGCGGCATCGTTCGAATTGAACTTTGCGGAAGCGTGGGATACCGAATTCGACAGGGATATCATCCAATCGCGATTCGTTCGGTTGAAGGCATCCGCGGCGGATTGGAAAATCCGAAAATACGCGGCGGCCTCTTCCGAACCGCACATGGTCTCGGTGATGCCCGCGAATCCGGACATGGCTCGCCCAAGCGTTTCCGGTCATCCCAGGATGGAAATTCAGTTTCCCTTGAGCGAATCGAAATCCAAGGAAAAGAGCTTCTGCCAAAAAGCTTTTCCAACGTCCAGGACCATGTCGTTTCCAATCTCTTTGAAAACCGATTCGGAGCCTCCCGCAAGGGTTTTCGGATCCAGCTTGGAGACGGGGCGAACCCGGATTATTTTTTTTCTCATCGGAAATCGGGTTATTACTCCCAAATCCAGGAACGGAAGATGGATTCGACTGCCGGATCGCGCATTTTTCGGAAAATGCAGTCGAGCATGCCGGTTTCTATCCGACGCTTGTAATCGGTTCCGTAGTTCGCGTATACCGTCCCCCCGGCTTTGAAATTCTGCGCCGGGCAAGATCCTATGTACGGTTTGTAGGCGTCTTCTTCGTAACCGGGCAATCCTTCTATTACCGAAGCTGAAAGTATCGCTTTGGTGGAAGGCGAAGTAATCATGTCGAAATACGTTTTCCGCGCATCGTCGGATACCTGTCAAACGAGAAAATGTTCGAATCCCATTCTTCCGAGCATGCGACCCTCGTCGCAACTGTAGATCTTTCCGTCGTAATTATAGGCCACCTGACCTACTACGGCGCCGCACGGCGAACGGGTATCGACGTAATTTGGGTCGGTTCGGTTGAGGATTTTTTTCAGAAAAATCGAAGTGTAGCCTTCTTTGAGGGATACGCCTTTTTCCGTTCGTAATTGAATGAGATAATCCAGAACCTTTTCATACGTTTCCACGAATTCTTCCGGGGAATATCCGAGCGTTTTCTTCGCGTTCGCCCCGAATCCGAAAGGACTGAGGGGGCGCCAAAATACTTGCGGGAGCCGCAGGTCCACATGGGCGTCCACGCAAGCTTTCCAATTCTTAAGCGTGAAATTCGTGACCGTCAGGAGCGTCGAGATGACGTTCCTTTTCGCATAGTTTTCTACGGAAAACCGATTGATTTCGTTAATCCACCGGACGACGTTCGCATGGGAATTCCCCTCCTTGTATATGCGGTTGAAATTATGCGTCGCCTCATCCCCGTCGAATGACGTATTGAGACCGACCCCGTTATCCAAAAGGAAGGCGAGTTTTTCCTTGTCCATGAGGCTCATGTTGGAGATGAGCGCGAATTTCGTGGCTTTGCCGAGTTTTCTTGCCTTTTCTTTCGCGTATTCGATTGAGAATTTTACCACTTCCCAATTGACGAGCGGTTCTCCTCATTGAAACTCGATGGTGATCTCCGGAGCGGTAGTGAAATAGATGGCGTCGATGGCGTTTTTCGCCGTTTCGAGCGTCATGTCCAGTTCCACTGCGTCCATGGAGGCCGCGGCGGCATGGCAATACCTGCAAGTATGATTGCATCGGAGCGTTACGACCAGGATGTGGAGATTCGGACCGCAGGCCAGAAACGCGTGTTTTTTTGCAAAATCGTTTGCCGCCTTCGCCTGGTCCGGATTGATGAAACCTTTTTCTTCCAGTTCGCGCCGTTTTTCGCCTTCTTCCAGTTTTCCAGAAAGGAATCCATGGAAGGCTTCGACTGATAAATAGGCGAATCTTCCGGACTCGGTAGTGAGGAGGATGGTTTCATCGTCCAATCTCTTGAAACGGAAAAAACCGAGTTCGTTCGGTCGAATGGCCCGCACGAACTCTTTGGATATCTTCGAAGAGGAAAGGGCTTTAGACATGGAGCGAAATCAAATAATTCATAAATTCCCGGAACGTTCCGTCGGAATTCCCGACATCCGACGCTATCGAAAGGATGCCAGAACCGTATTCCATTCTTACCGTCGGTTCGTTTCGGAAGTGTTCTTCGTAGTCGGAAACCGCCTTCAGTATGAGCGGCTCTTCATATATCGAAACGTCGATGGCGTATTCTTTTTTAGTCATGGTACGGGATTATTTCTCAAGTTCGAATTCGCCTTCGAGTTCTTTCAGGATGTCGTCGATACTCTTTCCGCTTCCCGTTACGATTCAGAAATTTTTCTCTCCGTCGTCGAATACCATCGATTCTTTCAAAGAATGTTCGATGGCGGTCGAGACGAGTTTTTCCCGAATTTCCCGGTTTTCCGAGGTTACGCGTTCCCTAAGGTACGCGTCAAGGATGGATCAGGAGAGAATCCCGGCCATCGTTTCCGCGTCCACGGCCGTTTTCTTGTCTTGAAAAACGCAACGGACGAGCAGTCCGCCGTCACATCTCCTCAGAAAGAAGTAGCATCGGTCGAGAAATGGGTAGATTGCCTTCATGACCACCTCTTTCGGAAAAAGCCCGTCATCGATGAAGAATTCGAATTCGCCGTCGGCGACGTTTTTTATGGAAAGGGTTTCGTCTGCTTTTCCCGTCATGATTCCAAGTGAGGAGTAAAATGAGCTTTCCCAAAAAAATCGGGGAAAGGGAATTTTACGTCAAGACATTCTTAAATCAAGGAAGTTTTTTACTTTCCGAACGGCCCCCGTTCATGAGGATGTCCGAAAGTTCCGGTACGGATGGCGCATGTTTTTCTTTTTGGTGACTCCGGAGAAAATTTTGATAGAATGCCGTTCTTCCCGGAGGCTTTCCGGAGGATGTCGGATCCGTCTCCATCCGACATACGGTACGCAACCCGAATGGCCGCATGGAAAATTTTCTCTCCGCTTCCGTAAGAATATTCTCGCCCCAAACCAGGGATGCGGGAATGCTTCTCATGCCCGAACTTCCGGCCGGGTATTTATGCGGAACCCTCGTGGAGCGCCTTGGGATGAATCCATGTGCCATAAGCGTCGAAAGTCTCTATCCGTTCGAAAAATACGACCGAGAACTATTGGCCAATCTGACATGCTTCCGAGAAGAATACCTTTTCTTCTTTTTGGAAGAATATTACCATTCGAGCGGATACCTTCTCCCGTACCTCATATCCCTCTTCGAGCGTGCTCCGGATTCCTTCGCGAATCGGAAGGTCATCGTCCAAAGCTTTAAGATTTCGGAAACCGAAGCGGTTTCGCTCATGGAGAAATACCCGTTCGTTTCCCTTATCGTCCGTACGGATGCGGAATATTTCTTCTACCAGAGATTCTTTCAGAAAAAACCGTTTTCCGAAATTCCGAACGTGGTATACCGGGATGCCGCGTGAAAGGCTGTGGCATCTTTTTCGGAAGACGTCACGTATCCGCTCTCGGAATATCTGTTTCCGGGATACCGGAACGGAGTCATTATCCGGGATAAGGACTCTTTCCACCGCATCGTCGGACTCCTTGACGATGATGACGAACGTACCGATGACCGTGAGTTTTATCGGAGGCCGAAAAAGAAGCTCGTCGAACATTTGGAAAAATCCCTTCTCCATCAGGGGTATGCCATGTTAACGACGGGAAGGGGTTGCAAATACGGTTGTACGTATTGTTACCGATGAATAAAATACTCCAAAATTCGCCAAATCCCCCTCGAAACCATCGCGGCGGATCTCGGAGAACTTTCCCGTCACGGATTCAAGACCGTGTATCTCTACGACGACTGTTTTCTTACGACGAATATCGATCGGATCGAGGAAATCGTATCGCTTTTGGCATCGTATCCTTTCCGGTATCAGATTGCCGTCCGTTACGAGATATGCACCCCGGAAACCCTCCGGAAATTGGAAAAATTGAATATTTCGTTCGTGCAGATAGGGCTTCAGTCCGTATCGAAATCGACGAATGCCGTCATCGGGAGGGGATTTCGCGAAGAATCGTTCCGTCGCGTGGTATCGGAATT
>JAUPLX010000092.1 GCA_030836665.1 Patescibacteria group bacterium | reverse complement strand
GGATCGTTTCCGGCGCCGTTGTCGATGCCGCGGATGAACCGGCCGCGTGCGGGCACGTATTCCGCCCATCCCGTCGGGCACGTCGCGAGATTGAAGGGCATGACGGCTCCGGCCGGGACCGTACGACCGTTCAAATCGCTCAGGTTCGCGATCATGGCGTTCCAATCCGTCGATTTCAATTGGTCGCCGTTCCCGACGTTCAGAAGGGAAGTGAATGCCGCATACGTGGCCGAAAGCCCCATGAGCGTCACGAAAAATACGATTGCCGATAGGGCCGGTTTTCGAATTTCGGAAAGGATTTTCGTGTCCATGGAAAGTCGTCGATAAGGCTATAGGCGTCGGTATCCGTCCGCCAGCATTTTTAAAATCACGTCAAAAGTATCCCCCACTTTTTAAAAAAAGAAAGTTTTCCCTTATTTAGCACACAACATTCAAATGTGCTAAAATTGATTTGACGAGTTTCGGGAATTCGAATATCATGCTTCGCGAAATCCCGGGTAGGGAGTATTCCTAACTTTTTCTCCCATGTCGAAAATCATCGGTATCGACCTTGGTACCACCAACTCCTGCGTCGCGTTCATGGAAGGCGGACAGGCGAAAGTCATCCCCAACGCCGAAGGCGGACGCACCACTCCGTCGGTCGTCGCGAACAAAGGCGGCGATACGCTCGTCGGAATGCCCGCCAAACGCCAAGCCGTTATGAATCCCGCCCAGACCATCGCGTCCGCAAAACGTTTCATCGGTCGGAAATTCTCCGAAGTCGGCGCCGAAATCAAGACCGTCCCATTCAAAGTGTCCGAAGGTCCGGACGGAGGATGTCTTATCGAGTTCAACGGCAAGGGCGTACGTCCGGAAGAAATTTCCGCGAAGGTCCTCGAAAAACTCAAGGAAGACGCCGAGCGTTTCCTCGGGGAAAAAGTCACCGAAGCGGTCATTACCGTTCCGGCATACTTCAACGACTCCCAGCGCCAAGCGACCATCAACGCCGGAAAGATCGCCGGTCTCGACGTAAAGCGCATCGTCAACGAGCCTACTGCCGCCGCTCTCGCGTACGGAACCGAGAAGAAGAAGGACGAAAAAGTCGCCGTCTACGACTTCGGCGGCGGAACTTTCGACATTTCCATCTTGGAAATCGGATCGGAAGGAACCTTCGAAGTGCTCGCTACCAACGGCGACACCCACCTCGGCGGTGACGACTTCGACCAGAAAATCTTCGAATGGATCGTTGCCGAATTCAAGAAGGACCAAGGCGTCGACCTTACGAAGGATCCGATGGCCGTACAGCGCGTCAAGGACGAAGCCGAAAAAGCCAAGAAAGAACTCTCGACCCTTTCGGAGACCGACATCAACCTGCCCTACATCACGGTAGACCAGTCCGGTCCGAAGAACCTTTTCATGAAGCTTACCCGCGCCAAGTTCGAAGAGCTCGTCTACGATCTCGTCCTCCGTTCGGTGGAACCTTGCCGCAAGGCCCTCTCCGATGCCGGACTCCAAGCCTCGCAGATCGACGAAGTCATTCTCGTCGGAGGTTCGACCCGCGTTCCGGCCGTCATGAAGAAGGTCGAAGAAATTTTCGGAAAAAAACCGAACGCTTCCGTCAATCCCGACGAAGCCGTAGCGGTGGGTGCCGCCATCCAGGCCGGCATCATCCGCGGCGACGTCACCGACGTCCTCCTCCTGGACGTCACCCCGCTTTCCCTCGGTATCGAAACCTTGGGCGGCGTCATGACCCGCATGATCGAGCGCAATACCACCATCCCGACTTCCAAATCGCAGGTCTATTCGACCGCGGCCGACAGTCAGGATTCGGTAGAAATCCACGTCCTCCAAGGCGAGCGCGAGATGGCGAACGATAATAAGTCGCTCGGTCGCTTCGTCCTCTCGGGAATCGCCCCGGCTCCGCGTGGCATGCCGCAGATCGAAGTCACCTTCGATATCGACGCCTCGGGCGTTCTCCACGTTACCGCGAAGGACAAGGGTACCGGAAAGGAACAGAAAGTCTCCATCCAGGGTTCCACCGGCATGGACGACAAGGAAGTCGACAAGCTCGTAAAGGAGGCCGAAGCCAACCGCGAGTCCGACAAGAAGAAGAAAGAATCCATCGAAGCCCGCAACATGGCCGACAGCGCCGTATACCAGGCCGAAAAGACCATGAAGGATAACGAAGGCAAGTTCGAAGATTCTCTGGGTACCGAAGCCGAAGGTAAGATCAGTGACTTGAAGAAGGCTCTCGAAAATGCCGACGCTTCCAAAGAATCCCTTGAAGAAGCGACCAAATCCCTCCAAGACGTCATGATGAAAATCGGACAGGAAATCTACTCGAAATCCCAAGCGCAGACCGAAAACGACGACGGAGTCCGCGTTAAGGAAAACGCGAACGAAACCAAGGCCGACGACGCGGTTGATGGAGAGGTGGAAGAGAAATAAGGATTGAAAATCCCCCGCTCTTTCGAGCGGGGGATTTTACTTTCCCTAAAACATATCCTACACTCCGTACATATTTCGGAACTTTTTCCGTATGCACGACCTTTTCCTGAACGTCATCACTCCGGAAATCCAGGCCGCGAAAGCTGCGCGGAAGGCGAAATTGTTCAAATACGTCGACCAGTCACGCGACGAGGCGAAGATCGATTTCCTCCTTACGGTCTCTTACGACCTCACGCCGCTTGGGTTCGACTACTTCATCGCGTACTTTCTCGAAAAGCATTTTGGGTATAAGATGTTCGTCGTCGACGGTTTCCGCGACGGATGAATCGATATCAAAGGTAGCAAGGTTTTGACGGACGGAAGCAGGGAGCATATCGCCGTGCAGTGCAAGCGTTGGAACGTCTACTCGATCAACGAACTCGAAATGGCCGCGTTCTACGGCCGCGTCGCCGACATCGTCCACGCGCACAAGTGCCTTCCGTTCTACGCGACTACCAACTACCTTACGGCTAACGCCAAGACCTTCGCCGATGACCATGGAATCACGTACGTCGATTTCGATTCCATTATGGAAATGCGCGATTACGTTTCCGCCGACGAGTTTTTGGATTACCTGCGCAAACATGCGCTCGAAGCGTCGAGGCTGAACAATCAGAAAGAACAGATTCAAATGCTCATCGACACCAACGCCGAACTTTTTGACCTCCTCCGCCGCGTGCGGACCGATTTGGCGAGAAAACTCCGCGTTCCTCCGTATGCCGTCGCCAAGGACTCGATGCTTTGTGAATTCGTCCGCCACAAGCCGAGAACCACATCGGATTTGCTCGGGGTAGGGGGTTTTGGGGTCGTCCGCACTGAGAAATACGGCGCGGAATTCGCCGCCGCCATTGATCGATACGTCTCCCTTCATTAGGAACCTTCCTTTCGGAAACATTATCCGTACCGGAACGAAGCCGGAAGTCGCGCGAGAATATAGGCAACGGATATTGATTTTTTCCGTTTTTCCGGTAAAAAACACTTACGACCAGTATCGGCGTAACCGTTTTCCCATGTCGAAAATTCCTGATATACGAAACGTTTCGGACCTTCCGGAAGGATGCGTCGGCATCGTTACCGGCAAGTGCCTTGGCGAAACTTGCAGCCATTTCTCCGTATGCGTTGCTAAGGTAATAGGCGAAACTGCGGAAGCGTGGGGCATCCGTCCGAACGTTTCCGGACAGGCCTTCGAATCCTCTTCCGACGACGGTTCCCGGTAGGGGAAAATCGGATTTGACACTCCGGCCCTATTCCATAGAATGCGCGGGCTTTTTCGAAAAGATCCCGTATTGGGGATTCGCCAAGTGGTAAGGCAGCGGATTTTGACTCCGCCATGCGGGGGTTCGAATCCCTCATCCCCAGCCAAAACCGTACCGCAAAGGCAGCCGCGGAAAATCCGAGGTTGCTCATTGATTTTCGAAGGGTTTCCAATATATTGGGCCAGTCCCAAAATCCTATTACACCGGAATTATGATCGCTATCGTTGAGATCGGAGGAAAACAGTACACCGTTAAGGCCGGAGACGTCATCGACGTCGACAACCGTAACGAGGAGGTCGGCGCCAAGATCGCCGTTTCCCCGCTTCTCGTCGCTAAAGAAGACGGATCCGACGTCAAGGTCGGCACTCCCGTCGTCGAAGGCGCGCAGGTCACCTTCAAGGTTCTTGAAAACTTCAAGGACGAAAAGGTCACCGTTTTCAAGATGAAATCCAAGAAGCGCTATTCCCGCACCCGCGGTTTCCGTGCGCACCTTACCAAGCTCGAAGTCGTCAAGGTAGCGTAGCGATCGGTTCCCACGTCCAGCCGCGGTTTTTTCTCCGACGGCCGACGTGGGGATTTTTATCCCTAAGTTTTCCGAATGCGGTTCAAAGTGAACATACGGGCCCGTCTCGAGCGCCACGCTCGCGGAAGCCACGTATTTCAGAAGAACGGAGTATTCAGAATCATCAGGAGGTTCAAGGTCTTTTCCGCGCTCGTCGTCCTCATCCTTCCGGTCTATCCCTCGTTCGCGTCCTTCGGGCTTGCCGATGAGACGGCCGTAGGGGATTATGACGAATCCACGATCATCGCGGCATACGAAGACGATTCTTCGGTATCGCTTTTTTCCCAAGATTCCGGATTCATCAAGCCTAGTATCGTTTTGGACGATACCCGCGACGTTTCCGGTATCAGCCACCTTTTGACGTACAAAGTCCGTTCGGGAGACAGTCTTTCCGTTATCGCTGAGAAATTCGGCGTCAGCGTAAATTCGATCGTATGGGCGAACGATCTCGATTCCTCCACGTCGCTTCGTGCCGGACAGACGGTAAGGATTCCGCCAGTCAGCGGCGTCGTATATTCGGTCGAGCCGAAGGATACCGTCCAGGCCATTTCTGAAAAATTCAAGGTTTCGGCGGATAAGATTGCCAAACAGAACGGCCTCGCCGTCACCTCCGAACTGGAAATCGGACAAACGCTCATCATTCCCGGCGGAGTACGTCTCCCCGTTGTGAAAAAAGACGATCCTAAGCTGACGTCCAAAGCCCTCGCGAAAAAGGATGGCGCCAAGGCGAAGATTTCCGCGAAAAAACCTGAGAA
This sequence comes from Patescibacteria group bacterium, assembly GCA_030836665.1. Lineage (GTDB taxonomy): Bacteria > Patescibacteriota > Gracilibacteria > BD1-5 > UBA2023 > JANJWP01. Next base: position 201 of record JAUPLX010000092.1, on the reverse strand, counting down.
ATCCTCCGCGAAGACTCCGGCGAAAAGATACGCCGTCCGGTATACCGGGAACGGCCGCGGATTCGCCTGGGGAAACTGCACCTACTACGTTGCCAACAATAAGAACGTGACTTGGCGGGGCAATGCGAACCAATGGCTTCGCAATGCCGCCGCTGCCGGAGTTCCCACGGGCAAGACCCCCGCAGCGGGCGCCATCGTCTC
>JAUPLX010000091.1 GCA_030836665.1 Patescibacteria group bacterium | reverse complement strand
TCGAGGCCAATATTCCGGAAGTGAAGGGCCTTGTGCTGAAGACCTGTTTCGTGAAGAAGGTTTCGTAACCGATGCCGTTCCGCTATTCCCCCGTTCGAACCGGGGAATTTTTACTTGGGAGGAAATTTATGCCAAGATGGGGGTATGAAAACAATGACCGAAGCGCTAAAAATGGAAGTATCCCCGAGCGGTTTCCCACTAACGATTCCGCTCGCCGAAACGGAATCGTCGGAAATCTGTAGCAAAACCTCTGAACGCGTCGAGTGAATTTTCAACGATTCCACGGTTCCAGCTGGCGGCGATTTGCCCACCGTATCAAACGAAACGGAACTTCCGAACGCGTCGGAGGCGGAAACTCCCCACGAAAAAGAAATCGAAACTCCTTTGGACCGTTCGATCAAAACGCGCTTACGGCGAATCGGGGCGTACGTTTCCGATCTTCCGGGCATCCGAAACCTTTCCGAAAATGCCATGAACCGAATAAACGTTGTTGGGATAGCGGGAGTATTCGCTTCCTTTCCCCTCATAACCACGGGTATGAACTCTTGGGTATTCCGAAGTATCGTGAAGCCCGTCTCCTCGATGGATTATTTTTCTTTCGTTTCTTCGTCCGGAATTGCCGGTTGGACGCTTTTTTGAACCTGTGCGTCGGTTTTCGCGGTGAGTTTCCTTATTTCCAGAGGAAGAATTTTCAACGTCGGAAAATTTTCCAAAATCTGCCTGACGGAAAATTCGGAAGTCGCGGAATTGCACGTGCAACGCAATCTGAAGACCGTACGGAACCTTTCGAAAAAAGGACGGCTCATGCGATACGCCGAAGACGTCGCGAAATCCCTGTCCGAACTCGAAAGTTCCAAATCCGAGGCGTTTTCGAAAGTCGCCACGGTCAACATGCATTCCTGGATACTGGCGAAAGAACGTACTCGAAGACTCTTCGTGGAGATGATTCGAGACCGGTGATTCGAGGCGGAAGACCGGGGAATTTCCACGGAAACGTTCGGATTCGGAAAGAAATTTGCTCTGCTCTTTTTTTCCGGCGAATGGAAAAAATCCCTCAACCGACTTCTGTCGGGCAAAACGGAGGAAGGATTGGTCGTCGTCCGGTTGAACCGCGATACTGGGGTCAAGTTCGAAAACGAACGGTAATCGTCAAGGCGAAATAGCCGCCCCGCCTTGACCCGGAAACGGCTTTTAGTATCCTCGATGGGCATTTTCCCATTGCGTGCATCTGGTCCAGATTTTTTCTCTACAATCACACGCTCCTTGGGCTCGAGCGGAGAGGGACGGACTGTCGTTCCGCTCCCCGTCGGCCGACACGTGCAGAAGGCTTCGGCCTTCGAATCGAATGCTGCAAAAAAGGGACACAAAAGAGGATCACAACGATTGGGACAATGCTCGAATTCCCCCCTTCCTTACCGGAAGGGGGTTTTTCGTGGACGGAAGGTACTCCGGGATTTGTCAAACGAAGCGAAAAGTGGTATGCTCAGAGAGAAAAACTACCTCTTACGAAACGACCGATGATGAAGAACGGCGGCGCCGAAACCGGCAAAGACGCGAGAACTCGCCAATCGAACGCGAGAAATTCGTCCGAAACTTCGCGCAAAAGGAACGCGGAATTCGATTTCGACGGCCTCGTGCGGTCGTATCTGGACAAGGACGGGTTCGCGAACCGCGAATCCGAACGCAAGCTCATCGCCGCGCTCGAAGCCGACCCCTCCGGCAATGCCCTTTTAAATACCGAAAAGGGCGAAGCGGGCAAGAAACAAAAGATCGTCGGGTCGCTCAAAAAGGAATTCGAAAAGCAGCTCGGCAAACTCACGGACGTTCCCGGGGGTGTGATTGCGGTTCGAAAGATTCTCGTTCGCGAGATTTTAGCGCGCAAACGCGAGATTGTCGCCAAAGAAACCGCGAACGCGGCGAGGAAAAGTTCGCTTGCGAAAATCCTCAAAGCCGAATACGTACTTTCGGCGGACGAAATCCGCCGAACGGACGCCCATTTGGAAAAAGCGAAGCCGGAAGACGTAGCAAATGCCCTCCGAAACGGAGAAAAGCGCGAGGATTTCATCTGGAACGCCCTCGGACGGCCGAATAAGATGCCCGAAATATCTTCGCGGATGGAGCACATCTCCAAAATCGGCGTGAAGAAAGCCGGGGAATCGGACGGTCCGGAAGTTACGGAACGGGCAAAGAAGATCGCGCTCTGGCAGAAGGCCATCCTCTCGGGACGCCTTACGGACGAACAGGCCGCCGACATCATCCGCGAATTTCAAAATCCGGAAGATCGAAAGATCCTCGTCCGTACCCTCATTCCGAATTCCGATCTCGGAACGCTCGTGGAAAAGGGGTTCGTTTCCGCCGAAGAAGCGAGAAAAACCGTTCGTAAAGCCACCGAAGACCTCATCGCGGCAAAGAAGGGTTCCGACGCTACGTTCTCTTCCCTCTCGCCCGAAGACGTCGCCAAAATCGTGGCTTCCGTCAACCTCAAGGACGTTCCGGTTCCGGTCGACGATCTTCCGGATGCCGTATTGAAAGGTTTCGTTTCGGAAGTCGCCCTCACCGGACGGCTCGCCGAACGCCTTCGGGAGGAAGTGAACCGCGGAATGCGCGAC
>JAUPLX010000090.1 GCA_030836665.1 Patescibacteria group bacterium | reverse complement strand
TACCTTTCGGTGACGATTCCCGAAAAAGGGGCTCGGATTTCGGAGTAGTTCGCCCGTTCGTTCGACAGCGCGAATCCGGTCTCCGCCTCGCGCCTCTTGGCGCGCGCTTCGCCCGATTGCGCTTCGGTTTCCGATATCTTCGCGACCATTTCTTTCTGTGCCATCTCGCCTCCGGCAACCGCTTTCCGGAGATTTTCTTCAGCCACGAGAACGGCGTCTTCCTTTACCTTTACGGCGATTTCCAACGCGTCGATGTTGCGTTTGTCGTCGCTTCCCGAAACGGTTTTTCCGCTTTTCGCCAGTTCGAGCGACGTTTCCGCCAAGCGTACCGCGTCGCGGAGGGAGGAGAGCTGGAGTTCGCGATTCTTTTCGAACGAGGCGATGGCGGTACGCATGCCTTCGACCCCGCTGCCTCAAGCGGAAAGAACGGAAGCTTCGAGCCCCGAGAGGAGCGAATCGGTTTTTTGTTCGTATCCGGCGATGGCGGCGGCATCCAAGGATGACGATTCGACCGTTTTCTCCAGTACGCTCTTAAGTGCGTGGAGGGCTTCCCGTTCGGATACGAGCGTTTCCGAAGCCCGAACGAGCGCTTCTTTCGCGACCTCGAAAGACACGTCGGTCTTAAGCGCGACGTTGGCGTAATACCAGGCGTAGGTATTTTCGTATTTGCCGTTGAAAGTGCGGAAAGCCGTATCCGCGCGCGCCATGGTTGCCGAATCTTTGGCGCCGAGATAGTTTTCGTACGCATCGTTCTTATGGCGGTTTTCTTCGGTCACTCCGAGGACTCCGTCCGCGAAATCGCGTCCCGAACGCGCCGTGACGAACGCGAGCGCGAGGGAGGCGAGGGCGGAAGACCGGAGCGATGATTCCTGTTCCGAAAGGAGCGCGGAAGTATTGTCGAGTTGGCTTTTCGCGAGCGAGAGCGACTGTTCCGCTTGCTTTACCCGCTCCGATGCCGAAACGGTCGACCCCGCGACCGTCAGGCGCGAGTTTTCCAGATTTTTCTTCGCGAGTTCGAGATCGCGAAGCGCGAGTTTTTTTCCGATTTCGGCGGTTCTGACCTCGGCTTCCGAGACGAGGGCCCGGCTTTCCGCGAGCGCTTTTACGGAATCTCCGATGTTTCGGACGGCTCCTTCCACCCGTTCGAGATCTTCGGCGCTTCCGGCATATCCGGTAGCCGAAATGTCGGCTTCGCGATTGTCGACGGTAGCGAGAAGCTGTCCTTTTTCCACGCGGTCGCCCACGTTCGCCGAGATGGCGGATACGCGCCCGGGAGCTTTGAAGGAAAGCTCGGCGACGTTCGCTCCTCGTACGGTGGCGACGGTACTTTCCGACGTTTGGACGGATCAGGTTTCCGACAGGGTGAAAGAGAGGCGTTTTTTCGGAATTTCGGTTTCTTTTCCGCAGGAAGCGAGAAGGAGTCCGGAAAGCGTTACGATAATGAGGGATTTTGCGTGCATGGGGGGATACGTTACGGATGGGTTCGAGACGTTTTTAGGCGGGGTCGTTTTCGAAGAAGAGCGCGACGGTTTCGCATACTACCCCTTCGGGAAGGGGGTCGTCGCATCCGCCCCCGCAACGCTTTTGCGCGAGCGCGTCTATGAGCGAAAAAAACAGGGCGGACCTCGTAGGCGACCATCCGAACCTTTTTTCGAGGAGCGTCGCGCACTCGTCTCCGAGCTCCGTTTTCATTCGGGCGATTTCGTCGCGTACCGAATCGATTTTGCAGTAGCCTTTCTGAGAAGCCACTGAGAAAAGGTTTCGGTTTTCGGAAGCCGACTCCACGAGGTTTCGGGTAAGTTCCGCGGGACCGCGCGAAAGGTTTTCTACGACGCTTGCGCGATGGCGTTCGAACGAATCCGCGAGAATTTCGAGAAACATCGCTTCCTTGGAAGGGAAATGGTAATAAAGCGACGCTTTTTTCATCCCGAGCGCGTCGGCGATTTCGTCCATCGAAAGGTCGGAAAACGACTTTCGGTAGAAGAGGTCTTCGATCTTGCGGAGTATTTCGGGTTTGGAAGACATGGACTGGGTATAAATGTTTACGGTGATTATTTTCTTGGGCGGCGGGAAATCCGGTTCGGACTCGACTCGGCATTGGTCGCGGGAAATTCCGGAGGAGCGGGGAACGGATTTCGGACTGTCGATTTCCGGAACCGGCATGAGACGGGACGGAATCCGTTCCCCGCTCCGATCCCATTCCGTCGGATTTCGGTCCGATACCCGCTCCCCGAGGAATCTCCGAGGCCTTGGCATGAGCCGGGAACGAACCCCCATCCCGCAGTCCGTTCTTTCATGAATCCTAATGTTCCGGATGCGAACTCTCGCCGACCCGGAGCTTCAGGTCGTAGAAGAAGACCGGAACGAGGAAGAGCGTAAGGAGGGCGCTCGCGGAGAGTCCGAAGGCAATCGCCCAGGCGAGACCGCTCCACACCGGATCGGCCGCGATGACGATGGATCCGAGCACGGCCGCGGCACTCGTGAGGAGCACGGGGACGACACGTTTTTTCGAACCTTCGACCACCGCTTCCTCCCAGGATTTTCCGGATTCCCGGAGTTGGGTGACGTAATCGAGGAGGATGATGGCGTTCCCCACGACGATTCCGCCGAGCGCGATGGCACCGATCATGGCGGTAGCCGTGAAGTAGACTCCCGATACGAGATTGAGGAGCGCGAATCCCGGAAATATTCCGAAAAATGAGAAGAGGAACGTCATCATGACGATTCCGCCGACGCGGAAACTCTTGAACTCGCCCACGACGAGGAAATAGATGGCGAGGAGCGAAAGGATCATCGCGAGTCCCATGTCGCGGAACGTATCCATGGTAAGTTCCCATTCGCCACCCCATTCGAGCCGGTATTTTTTTCCGTCTTCCGTTCCGACGAACTCGATGCCGTACGGACCGGATCCGACCTTTTCGTACTTGGCGGCGAATTCCGGCGTCTCGAATTCGCCGTAGAGCGCAAGTACCGGATACACCACCGAATTCGCGCCGATTTCCGCATAGATATGGACCGTGGGGGAACGGTTTTCGGTATGGCGTTCCGAGCCCGCGTAATCGGGTACGACGGTAGCGATTTCGTCGATGCGGACGATTTGCCCGTTCCGGTTTTTTACCGTGATGGCACCGATGGATGAGGCGTCCTCCCGGAATTTTTTCGGAACGGTAACGACGACGTTTTCGGGCTCGGGAGCGAGTCCGTCGGTCTCGAGCGTTCCGACTCTGGTTTCCGAAAAGAACGTCGCGAGAGCCCCTTCGACCGAAGCGGTATCGACTCCGCGCTCGGCCATTTTTTCGTTATCGAGCCGGACGCGGAATTTCGGCAATGCCGAGGATAGGCTGTTTTCGAGGTCTTCGATTCCTTTTTCGTCCGCGACGTTCCGGATGACGGATTCGGCCGCTTCGGCGAACCGGACGAGCGATTCGGTCGGAAGTCCTTCTTCTCCCTTGAGTTTGACATGGAAGGTTGCCATGGTCGGCGGCCCCGGAGGATCTTCGAGAAGGCGGATTTTCGCGTCCGGATACGCGGCGAGGAGTTTTTCGCGGACGATGGGGCGAATCCGTATGACGTATTCTTCCGAAGACAGTTCCCGCTTTTCGGAAAGGGTGATGCGAAGATTCGATTGGTATTCTCCGGAGCGGTTTTGCGAACCGCGGAAAAGATTGGCGAAATCCGGAAGGAAACGCTCTCCCGAAGTATCGGATACCGAAGAGGCCGCGCGGAGTTCTTCCGGGAGTTCGCCGTTTCGGTCGAGGAATACGTCGGAAGCGGCCTTCGCGATTTTTTCGCTGTCGTCAGCCTTGCGGTCGCGGGGGAGGTCGATCCAGAGATAGACCTGGTCCTTGTCGGCTTTGGGGAGCATTCTGGCACGGAATACGTCCAATGCTATCGGAAGGGAAACCACGAGCGCGAGCGAAATCCAGAATACCGGTTTGAGCCATTTCCGACGGGCGGTTTCGCGCTTTCCGGATCCGACGTATTTCTTCAGGAACTCGGCATAGTGGACGAGAATGGGCGAATCCTTTTCTTCGTGGTGTCCGTGCCCACGGTCGAGCGCGTGCGCCAGGAACGGATTGATGCTGAACGCGACGAAAAGCGAAGCCGTAAGGGCGATGGCGGCGAATACGGGAATGGGGCCCATGTAGTCGCCCATCATGCCGGTAACGGCGAACATTCCGAGAAACGACATGATGCGCGTCACGGTGGAAAGTACGATGGAAACCCCGACTTCCCGCACGCTGTCGAGAATCGCCTGTTTTTTCGTCCGTCCGTCGCGACCGCGTTCCGCCAGATGGCGCGCGTTGTTTTCGACTACGACGATAGAATCGTCTACGAGGATTCCGAGCGAAAGGATGAGCGCGAAGAGGGTGATGCGGTTGATGTCGAGTCCGAATACGAACGCTACGACGAATACGATTCCGAGGACCATCGGGATGCAGAACGCCGCGTTCGCCGCGTTTTTCAGCCCGAGGAAGAGTACGAGGATGACGAATACGATCCCGATGCTCACGAAGAGGTGGAAAAGGAGTTCGTTCGTAGCGTGGCGGGCGGTTTCGCCTTCGTTGGCGACGACGTCCACCGAAACGTCGCCCGGTAGGGTCCGCTTGGCTTCGTCAACGACCCTGACGACGTCTTCGACGACCGAGACCGCGTTCGCTCCCTTCGTTTTCGATACTCAAAGGAACGCCGACGGATAGGCGCCGTTCTTATCCGCGTAGAAGGCGAATTCGACGACTTCGGACGGACCGCGGACGATGCGCGCGACGTCGCGGAGATATGTGGGAGCGCCATTTCATCCGGCTCCGGCGTTTCCGATAACGAGGTTTTTCAGGCTTTCTTCGTCCGCTCCTCCGCCATCAAGGGCGACCATCGTCGATTTTCCTCCGCTCGACAAAGATCATACGGTGCGGTACCCCACTCTGGATTTCAGCATTCCCACGACTTCCGCGACCTCCATCCCGACGCCGCGTACTTTGTTCGGGTCGATTTCCACCGTGAGCTGGTTCGCGTATCCGCCGACGACGTCCAAGGCCGAAGTCTTTTCGACCGACTTCACTTTGTCCTTTATCGAATTCGCGACGGCGCGAACGTAGATTCCCGCTTCTACGGAAGTG
>JAUPLX010000010.1 GCA_030836665.1 Patescibacteria group bacterium | reverse complement strand
GTTCGTTACGGACATGCTGAGGGGATTATACGGCCAAGCGGTTGACGACGTCGACGATGGCGTACGCCGAAATCGAGAGAAGCACTCCGATAAGGGAGAATTTGACGATGTTCTTTCCTTTTTTCACCTTTTCGTCTTCTCCGAAAGCCGTAATGAAGAGGAAGCCGCCCCACGTAAGGGATACGACGGCGAATATGCCGGTATAGAGCACGACCTGCTTTATCAGCGCAGTGATGCTTCCGGTCGGGGATTTCGAAGCGAACGGCAGACCGCCGATTCCGGAGGTCGGGAGCGCGTCGTCCGCGAAGGCGACCGATACTACGACGAATCCGATGAAAAAAGCGACCGATACGAACGTGCCGAGCCGTACCGAGGAAAGGAACCGCTTTACGTAGCGCTGATGATCCATGTGAGGAGTTTAACGATAGCGAGCGAAAGGAGGGCGACGGACAGTGCCATGACGTTGAATTTCAGCATGGTCTTGCCTTTGGAGGCTTCGTCGGTATTTCCGGCGGAGAGGGCCATGCGGAGTCCGGCCACCGCGATGAGGAGGGCGGCGAGCGTGGCGATGGCGACGAGAAGCAGGCTCGACACGCGGTCGAACATCATGCTGATATTCCCCTTGGATCCGGCATCGTACCGGTATTTCGAAGGGCTGACGTCGTTAGCCTGGAACGTAAAATCCGGACTCATGAGCTGGTCGGAACCGCCGGAAGATCATCCTCCCGCACGGGCGGCCACTCATCGGGTTTCCGGTCCGATTTTTCCGTCTTCGTTGATGCCGGCGGCCTTCTGGTATTCGCTTACCGATTCGGGCGTATAGTATTCCCTACCGTCAGAATCCTTGGCGGTCCGCAATTCGGTGTCATAGGATTTCGCCCGGTCCGCGATGCCGGCATTCTCCTTGTCGTCGACGTAATTGGCGTAATTGGATCCGGAAGGGTTCGTCTCGGCGGCATGAACGCATCCGCCGAACGACGCCGAGGAAACGAGAACGGCTACGGCGAACCGTACGGCGAGGTTTTTTTTCGAAAACATCCCGAATGGGGTAAACGTTCTAGAGCAATCGTGCGCAGTATACGGCTTTTCCCCATTTCTGGAATACCGTTTTCGAAAAATCCGAGTAAAATCCGGGCACAAACCTTTTTCGGTCTTTTCGATTTTCGCATATGAAACTGTTTTTCTCCATCGCGGCCAACGCGCTCATCCTCTATGCCATCGTCTATTTCGTTCCGTGAGTGTTGGCGAAGGGCGGGTGGCAACTCTATCTCGTCGGGGGCGTGGTGCTCGGACTCCTCAATACCTTCGTGCGTCCGATTCTCAAGCTCTTCGGATTCCCATTCGTCATCGTGACGTTCGGGGCGTTCATTCTCGTAATCAACGGGGTCATCCTCGCGCTCCTCGAAAGGATCATCCTCGCGCTGAACATCTCGGGCGTCCAGTTCTCGACCGGCGGATTCGTCAATTTCGCAATTGCGGTTGTCATCTTTACGGTATTCAATACAATCTACGGCGTTTTCTTCAAGAAATAAAAGCGATCTTTTCCCCTTCATCTTCCATGTCCCAATACCTCTCGTACGCGCTCATCGCGACCAGCGTTCTCCTCTGCGTAATCGTCGTCATACAATCCAAGGGTACCGGGCTTTCGCTCGCTCCCGGTAACGGAGATTTCGGCAAATTCGAAAAGCGCGGGGCCGAAAAAACCCTCCACGTCGCCACCATCGTCATCGCGGCGCTTTACGTCGCCCTCGCGGTAGCGCATTTCTTCCTCTCATAAGGATACGGGCGCTCCGGGCGCCCTTCTTTTTTTCCCTATGTCGGCATTCACCAGCGTCCGCAAATACCTCGCCATCCTCTCGGCGTTTTTCGCCACCATGGCGAGCCTCCATCTCGTGACGGCCTACCTGTTTTCGGATTCGACGACGGTTCCGGAAAAAGGCGGGGCCATTTCCATCGGTTTCGTAGGCTCGGCCCCCGGAGTCGGACCGGTCCAATTCCGAAAGGATCCCGCGGGGGATTTCATCCTCCGGTACCTCTACCGGTCGCTCCTCCGCTACGACATCGACACCCGAACCATGCAGGGCGACCTCGCCAACTGCGATCTCGGCCGGAATTTTTCGGAAATCCGGTGTTTTTTCAAACAGGGCGCGAACTGGAGCGATGGAACCCCTATCACGAAAGAGGACGTCCTCGCCACATATGCGCTCTTTTCCGAAACCAACGTCAATAAAACCCTCCAATCCGCGCTCGCGAAGACGACGGTGGAAGACGACGGCGAGGCGATCGTTTTCAAGACCGCCAATCCGAACGTCGACCTTCTCGACGTGTTCACGATTCCGGTAGTCAGCGTGAAGATGGCGGAAAAGATCCGATCCGGTTCTTTCTCTATGGAAAGCGATGCCGTATATTCGGGGAAATTCATTCTCGAAGGCAGGACTTCGGAAGCGGGAAAGTCCGGAGAAAAAATTACCGTCATGACGAATTCGAATACCGTTCCGGAACATTTGGTATCGAAGTTCG
>JAUPLX010000089.1 GCA_030836665.1 Patescibacteria group bacterium | reverse complement strand
TTTTCCTTCGAATTATCTGATCCGTTCATTTCTTACGGGGATTACGGTTTGAGCCATTCGGGCAAGTCGTCGGAAGCCGGGGCTACCGTCGCGTCGGCGGGTTTGGTTTCTTCGGAAGAAGCCTTGGGGGTGCGTTTCGGCTTCTTCGTCACCGAAACGGTTTCTTCGGAAGAAGCCTCTACCGCATCGGGGGCGGAAACTTCCGATGTCGGGGTAACGATACTGGATTTCAGCCAATCAGGCAAGTCGTCGGAAATTTGCGTTTCGCGGACTTCCGGTTCTCCGGTTTGGGTGGGAATATCTTCGGCGACGGTTTCAGACAATTCTTCAGAAACCTCGCGATTGATTTCGGCAGCGTCCATACCCTTTAGCCAATCGGGCAAATCGTCGGAAGAATCGGGCCCGAGGGGCGCGAATGACGGAGTTTCGTCACGAGTGGGAGATTCCGTTTCGGGAGTAGGTTCGGGAGTAGGTTCGATGGTTTCCGTACTTTCGATATTTTCCAAAGAATCCTGAGCGGACGAAGCCGCGGTTTCGAAGGATTCGGAAGATGCGGCAACCGTTTCGTCCAAAGCTGGCGCGACGTTCGCGAGGAGGTCCTGCGGTGCCGGAGCCGGAGATTCGACGGCGGGCTCTTCCGTTGCCGGATGTGCCACGTTTACGGACGGATCGAGCGAAGATCCCTTGAGCCAAGCGGGAAGCGTGGCTTCCGCATCCGGAGAAGGAACGTACGACTCGGTCGGAGCGACGTATGCCGGCGCGACGTTCGCGAGAGGATCTTGTGATACCGGAGCCGGAGCTTCCGCCGGAGCCGCTGAAATCGTGGGGGACATCGAAGCGAGGGGATCCGGTTTCGGTTCGCTCGGCTGAGGTACTACCGGAGCCGCGGAGACATCCTTCTTTACCGGAGAACCTCCTCCGAAGAGACGTTCGATAAGGAAATCCTGAAATCCGAGAGCGGGATTCCTGTTGGATATCTGAAAGAAGGCGAAGAGTCCGGCGAAGACGGCGAACGCGAGGGCGATGAGGATGCCGATCCCCTTTCCGAGACCGAGAAGGAACGCTACGGCTCCGGAAGGAGATTCGTCGGAATTCGAAGTCTCTTCCTGATTCGTCGGAACGTTGGCCTGACCTCCGTAAATAATGACTTCGAGCTGCGATTTGATGATGAGCTTATCCTTATTCTCGACGTTCTGGTCGTCCTTCACGTAGTCGAGAATCTTTTTTCCGAGTTCGCGATTGAGTTCGGTATTGGTCGGGTGGGAAAGGATTTCGTCCACGAGCCCGGGCTTTCCATCGGCGCCGACGATTTCGGCATAGTGGGCATTGGATTCCGGAATGAGCGATTTCAAGACCTTTACGGCGAGGGCGATATCGTCCTTAGTCTGGGAATCCGCCATCAGGAAGCCTTCGAGAAGGGCGAACGCTTCGTCTTTTACGCCCTGGTCGATCTTCAGTTCGGAAAGGGAGGCTTCCATGTCGAGGATAATCCGCGTCTTTTCGCGCTGATCGAACCAATTCTCCTGGAGATCGGAGAGCTGCTGCATAAGTTTCATCCGATCCTGCTCGGGAGCCTTGGTTCGGATGACGTCTTTCAATTTTTCGATGTTCGCCTTGTCGTTGTCCGAAATCCCTTCCGGAACGTCAGCCTCGGAACCGGAACCCGATTCGGAGGAATCCTTAAGATAGGAAACGACGATCTTCACGTCCTTGGTGGCGATCTTTTTTCCGGCGGCGTCGTAGGTCGTAATGCGGACGGTGCGGTTCTTGTGCCCGTTCGCGAGACCCTTGATGGCGAAGGGGGCTCCGGACGCGTACGATTCGGTACCTTTGTTATCGGCATCGTCGGCACTCTCGCCGTTCAGGTCGGAATCGAGGTCGATATCGGTATCGATGGCGTATTTGACGGGAGAATCCTTCGATTCGCCCAAATAGAGGAAGACGTTGTCTCCGGGATTGGAAACTTCGATGGTATCGTCGCTTGCCCTCGGATAAGAGAAATATGCGACCTTGTCTTCGTTCCGCTTCAGCTTCGCTTCGTTCACGACGTCCTTCCGGAGGGGAACCTCAACGTATTTGTTGTCTTTTCCGTCGGATACGTCGAGACGGAGCGCCATCGAAGAGAGATCGTCGTCGCTCGAGAAATCGTACGTGAAGAAATCCTTGTTTTCGGAAGTGGCGAGACCGTTTCCGAGATTCCACTTCGCGGTCGAATATACGCCCGGAGTGGTATTGAGAAAGACGAACTTCCGTCCGATGGCGATGTATTCGGCACTCGGGCGAAGATCGTTTTTCACGTTCACGACCTGGTACTTGGTATTGGAAATGCCCTTGTAGGTGACCTTTACCTTCATATTGAAATTTCCCGGCTTGTCGTAGACGTGGGTGACGGTAGGCTTGTCTCCGGTTTCCTCATAGAAACCGTCGCCGTTGTAATCCCATTTGTATTCGGCCTTGTCGCTGATGTCGTTTTGGAGGACGTTCTTGACGATGACGTCGAATTTCACCTTGTCCCCGGCATCGACGTTGGTCTTGTCGGCCTTCAGGGAAATGAGCGGCGTATTGATATTGTCGCTCACGAGCGTGAGGGCGTATCGTTCTTCGCGCTGTTGGTCGGAATTGACCTTTTCCCCATTGGAATCCTCCATCGTCACGGCGAAATAGTATTTGCCGTTGATGCGGGGAAGGACGAATGCGGTCGCCGGAGAACGGCTGACGCGGAAATCCTGCGGTTCCGGATCGGAATCGGTGTAGTAGTACCAAAGGTACGACGTAATGACGCCGTCTTCGTCGATGGCGTTGTTCGCCGTCACTTTGACGATGACCGGATCGGCCTCGGGCTTATCGACGGCGATCGACAGGGACGAGAAGGTCGGAAGCACGTTTTCGACCTTCACGTAGGCGTTCATCGTATTCGTCTTTCCGGTTTTCTGAGACCGGACGGACAGCGTGATGGGAAAACATCCGAGTTCGTCGAACTTATAGGTGAAATCGCGCTGGGTGGAGGTCTTGCTGGCGTACTTCCAAGAATACGTCAGTCCACTCGGGTTCCCGTCGACGTTCACCGATTCTTCGGCGGTGAACCGCACCGGCTTTACGCGGGTGATGACGAAGGCTTCCCTATCGCCACAGGCACCGGGGGTGGTTCCGATAGTATCGGCGTCGATCTTGAGTCCGATGAGGGCGAACGGGGAGTTCGCTTCGGTAACGTAGACCTTGCGGGAGATGGTATTCTGTCCTCCGGCGTTCGAACCGCGGACGGTTAACGACACGTCGTAGGTTCCGGATTTCTTGTACGTATGGGAAATACGGCCAGCGGAAGAGATTTCGGTAGAACCGCCGTCGCCGAAATTCCATTCGAATACGCCCGCCTCCTTGGACTCGGCAACGAAATTGACCGGAGAACCGAGCGAAGCGATCTTCGGAGTCGTGGAAAGCTTTACGGAAAGGAGGGAAGAAATTTCCACGTCCTTCCGGAGGGTTGCGGTCTTTCCTTGTTCGTTCGTGATTTCGAGGGCGATCTTATGGGTTCAGAGCGTCGAGAAGGTATATTTTCCGATCGCGCCGTTCCGCTGGGCGTCGTCGAGTTCCACGCGTTCGCCGTCGAAATTCCAAGAGAAGGTCAGTTTCGAAGCTTCGAGGGAATCGGGGTCGTAGCTCTTAGTCGCGTCGAAAAGGACGGTGTTCGGGCTTTCCTGTCCGGTAGAACGGGTATCGAAAAGCGGTACGGGGTCTTTGGAATTGATCGTGACGTTCAAGGTATCGACGTCCTGTTTTCCGCTCGGAGTCATCGTCTTGAGGCGGATTACGTAGCGCCCCATGCGCGGAAACTTGTAATTCGCGGTGGCGACCTTGGAAGTATAGAGGACCTTTCCCCCATCGGCTTCCAAAATGCTCCATTCGTAGCTGAGCGGGGTGCCGCCGAGGTTCGGGTTGGCCTGGAATTTGAATTCTTCGTTAGCATACCCTTCGGTCCTGTCGGCACGGATGGTCGCCATGGGATCCATGACCTGGAGGTCGAGTTCCTTAATGACGATCTGTTTTTCATTGGTCGTGAGGCGAAGCTTGACGCGGTACGCGCCTTCGACGTACGTCGCCCGTTCGAGACGGGGGGCGCCGTCATAACCGGCGACGGCGCCGTTGCCGAAATCCCAATCCGTACGCACGATGGTGGCTCCGCCGGTCGCCTGGGAGGCGGTAGCGTCAAGAACGAGGCCCGCGCGTCCGGTAGTCGGAGTGATTTTGTATTTTTCCAAATTGGAAACGTTGGTGCCGTTGAGGTACAGTATGACGTTCCCGAGTTTCGGAAGTACCGAAATATCCACGCTGGACTGGAGCGGGAGGACGTCGGTCTTCCCTTTCGAATTCCGGGAAGCCGAAGTGACGTCGAGAAATACGGTATAGTTGCGCTCTTCGCGGAAAGTATAGGCGATGGACGGGCCGGTTCCGACGACGTTGCGGCTTCCTCCGGAATTCTTAATCCACCAAACGTAGTTGCGCGAAGGAATGACGACCCCGGAAGGATCGCGGACGTCGTCGGCACGAAGGCTGACCGTAAGGGGCGCGTTCCCGGAAGAAGGGGTCGCGCTCGCTTTTCCGCCGATCTTGTCAACCTTCGCGTTCTTAAAATAATTGGCGAGGGTTGCCGCGAGGTCTCCGATCTTCGAGTCGCTTCCGGAGTCGCGACGTACGACCTCGATGGACGTTACGACGCTCTGGGCCATGGTGGCGTTCGTCGAAGCGTACTTGTCGGAAAAGGTATCCATCGTTCCGACGACGAGAGCCTTTAGGCGGAGGAGGGTCGCGTCTTCGATCTTTCCGTCCACCTTGTATTGGCGGTCCAAATCGATGGCGATTTCGTCGACGTTCCTCTTGTATTCGAGAAAAGTCCCCTGGGTAGCCACGTCTTCGGCGGCGGTAGCGGCGTAGGCGGTCGGAAAAAGGGAGGGCATCTCAAACGCGCGGGCCGGAGCCGGAGCGTTGATGACGCGGACGATGAAAGTGACGATGGAATACGCGAGGAAAATGAGCAACAGTCCACCCGCGACGTATTTGATAGTGCCTTTGGCTTTCTTCACCTTCTCCTCATCGCCGGAAGACGTCATGATGACGAAGCCCGAATAGATGAGATAGATGACGCCCACGATTCCGAGGAAAAGGAGGAGGTACGAGACGACGTCCTGGATATACTGGGAGAATTTCCTCTCCGTCTGGATATTGCGGATGCCGTCTTTCGCGACCTCGGTTCCCCTATCGATAGAGCAGTATCTGGAACTGCCCGGATCGTTGGAATTACAATAATTGACCTTCGAATAATCGGGGCAATCATCGAGATTGAAGAGATTGCAGCTCGCGTTCGCCTCGGGAACGTGGGAAATTTCCGCCATCGGCGCAACTATGGCTGCCGACAGTACGAAAACGAGAAGAAGGCGGGGAATGCTCCGTTTGAGAAGACTCATCATGTCTGATGTTGAAAGATAATCCCGGGGATTTTACGCCCCATTCCCGGTGATGTTACCATATTCCCGGTTTCCCCGCAAATTCGGAAGCGACGTTCGGGAGGTTTTTCGAACGGTGGCGGAAACCGGATGAAAAAAGGCCCGACTAGTACGTCGGGCAGGCTTCTTCGAAGTTCGCCCCCTCGATCAGGTGGCGCCTTTGGCATTTGATGATCGCGGAGAGGTCCGTAAGTATCTGTTTCGGATCTTTCTGCGCTTCGTTCACGGCCTTGAAATACGCGTCGAATTCGGTAGACAGTCCCTTGTCGAAAGGAATGGCCTTCGCACCTTGGGCAAGCATGAAATTTTCGTACTTCACGCGAGGATAATCCTTGCTCATCGTCTGTTCTTTGCGCTTCTCGGCTAATTCGTTCATCGCCGGGAGGACGTAAGGAAATTCTTCCAAATACGATTCCTGGGATTCCTTTCCGACCAAATGGATAATGAAATCGAGGCCCGCTTTTTGATCCGGGGCGTATTTCGAAAGGGCGAAGTATTGGAATTTGGCGACGTTGGCCGCTTTTTCGGAATCCGCTACCGGAAGGGTCGCGGTCTTAAGGTTCTTCTTATTGAGGGAACTTTCTTGCGAAGCCCGCTTTACGGCGTTCTGGATTTCGCGCAGATAGGAAGGGAACCCGAAGACTACGCCGATTTTTCCGCGGGCGAAAAGGTCGGTGACCGTAAGGGAGAGTTTTTCCATTTCGGGTTTGAATTGGGAAAGGTCGTTCCCGTTCGGGGTGACTCCCGGAGCCGCGCCGGTATCCGGAGCTCCGAACGCCAAATAATCGGCCATGGCCTTCGCGGAACCGTTATCCGAAAGGTTTTCGAACGATTCGAGCCCGTTCTGAACGAGAAACAGCGCGGCGAGATCGCCGGCTCATTGAACGTAACGGCCATTCAGTCCGATGCCCGCGAGAACTGCCGAAGATTTGCCCGATTCGCGGCCGCCATCGCTTCCGCCCTCGGAATCTTCGGCATTTCCGGAATCCGTAGAAGACGACATTTCTCCGGCTTGTTTGCCGAGTTCGGACCACGTCCGGGGTACCGCGTTGGTTACGAGATCGAGATTATAGAAGGCGGCCATGGTTTCGTATCCCATGGGGACTCCTTTGAGTTCGGAAGTCGTGATTTCCTTGCCGTCCGCGTTCTTTGCCTGCCTTTCGACGATGAGCGAATCGAAGACCCGGTTGAAATTCCGGGAGAATTCGTCGGTCGAAATGTACGAATCCGGGATGAATTCGGTTTTCGATTCCAAAATCCCTCCGCCATCGGACGGAACTACGAAAACGTCCGGAGAGTTCCCATCGGCGATAACGTTCAGGAGGGTTTTTTCGTAGTCGGAGAAATTGGCGAATTTCGTAATCCGGACTTCGGTATTCTTGTACCGGTCGTGCTTGGATTTGAAATTCTTCACGATATCGTCGTATCCGGCCACGTCGTCCCCCACGACCCATACGCGGAGTTCTTTCGGCCCCTTCGGTCCGGTATCCTTCTTCTGATTGGAAAGAATCGTAAAACCGATGGCTATCGCGAGGACGATGACGGCCAATACGATGAAGAATATGAGTTTTCTTTTGGACACGGGAAATCGTATAAAACGGAATAAAGCGGTTTTACGGAACGGTTATGAAACCCGGGAAGCGATTTTCGCGCGTATCTTTTCCATTTCCGCCGGTTCGAGTTTTTTCGTCTTATGGAAATCGATATCGGACATCGAATCCGCCGGAATGAGATGGTAATGGAAATGCGGGACGTCGAACCCGGCGATGACGGTGGCGATCCGGCCGGATCCCACGGCTTCGCGTACGGCTGGAGCGAGTTTCTTCGCCGTAGTGAAAACGGCTTGGTAATACGGTTCCGGAACTTCGAAAAAGTGGTCGACTTCGATCTTCGGAACGATGAGGACATGTCCCGGACGGACCGGATTGATATCCAAAAAGGCGAACGTCAATTCGTCTTCGTAGACCTTGTAGCAGGGGATTTCGCCGGAGATTATCCGACCGAACACGCTCTGTTCGGACATGGGCATGGGGGGTGAATGCCGGGACATTATACCCCGTGTGCGCCATATTTCAATTTACAAAGCCTCCAAAGCGCATAGACTTCGGACCGTTTTTGATGCCGGAATCTAAGAATTTCATGAAAAATCAGACCGCTCCTTCTACGTACTACGTCAAAACGTTCGGCTGCCAGATGAACTACGCCGACTCCGAGAAGGTGAACATGGTCCTTTTACAGTCGGGACTCCGAAAAGTGCTCGATCCGGCGAAAGCGGACGTCGTGATACTCAACACCTGCAGCGTACGGCAGAAGGGGGAGGACCGGGTCTTCGGATACGCCCACGAAATCAAAAAACTCGCGAAAACCCTCGGAAAGGACGTTTTCATAGGAATTACGGGATGCATGGTCAGAAAGACCTGACTCGCCCGTTCCTATCTCGAAGAAGGCATGGGAAGGAAATCGGGCGGTGGGAAAATATCCCTCCTCCCCTCTTCCCAATCGGTATTCAACTGGGATGACGACCTTTTTTCCCGCCAAATCGAAGCGGATTTCGTTTTTCGAATCGAAGAGACCGGACATCTTCCGAAACTCCTCTCGGTCGTAACGGGAACCGATGTCGGAAACGACGAGAAGTGGGAGGAATACCTGAGAATGCGGCAAATCCGGGAAAATCCCGCGAGCGCGAACGTCATCATCCAAACGGGCTGCGACAATTTTTGCACCTTTTGCATCGTACCGCATACGCGGGGGCGCGAGACTTCCCGCCCGCTGGAGGAAATCGTGGACGAAGTCCGGGAAGCGGTCGCCCTTTGAGCGAAAGAGGCCGTATTGCTCGGACAAAACGTAAACAGTTACGGAAAAGAAACGAAGGGCAAGCTTTGGAATCCCGATTCCCTTACGTGGAACGTCGACGGCGAGCGACGAACGGAAGGCAAGACCCCGTTCCGCGAATTGCTCGAAGCGATCGGAGCGATCGAAGGCCTCGACCGACTCAGATTCACGAGCTCGAATCCCCACGACATGACGCGCGACATCCTGGACGCGCACTTCGAAATTCCGACGATGACGCCGTACCTCCATTTCGCGCTCCAGTCGGGTTCGGATTCGGTATTGAAGCGGATGAACCGGAAACATACCTACGCGGATTTCAAGTCCCAGGTGGACTATCTGCGTTCTAAGAACCCCCTCTTCTCGATTTCCACGGACATCATCGTCGGTTTTCCCTGAGAAACCGACGAAGAGTTCGAAGCTACGCTCCGGGCAATGCGGGAATGCGAATTCGATTTCGCGTTCTTAGCGAGGTATTCTCCAAGAAAATGAACCGTCGCCACGGACCGGCTGGGCGACGACGTCCCCTCGGACATGAAGGCGGAACGCTGGAATCGGGCAAACGCCCTATTGGAAACGCTCGTGCGCGAAAGATGATCCCTCATGGTAGGGAGAACGGAAGAAATTCTCATTACGGGAAAAGGCAAGACGGGGAGATACGTAGGGAGAACGGGGAATTTCAAGGAAGTATTCCTCCTTGGCGAAAACGTTTACGAAGTCGGATCCGTCGTAAAATGCCGAATCGAGAAAACGGACGACTGGGTATTGCTTTGAACTCCGATGACATAGGGATTTTCGTCAAGGGCAAGGGATTTTGAAAGAGTTCCGACTTTTTTAAATTTCGAGTTGATTTTGCGTAAAATGGACTATATACTGCTCGCGTTATCCTTTATTAACGGGGCTATGGCTACACCAAATACGCAGTCGAAAGTATCGAAGAAGCTTGAGAAGCGCTTTACCAAATCCGGCTTCACCCTCGCCGAGCTCATCGTCGTGGTCTCCATCCTCGCGGTGCTCGCGACCATCGGTTTCCTCGCGCTCTCCGGCTACCAGCAGGACGCGAAGAAGGCCGTGGCTTCGACCAACGTCCGTTCCGTGTACACCGCCATCTCGACGGAAAGTTCG
>JAUPLX010000088.1 GCA_030836665.1 Patescibacteria group bacterium | reverse complement strand
GCCGTTTTTTCAGTTTTTCACCGAGCGTTCCGGAATACCCGAGGAAAGAAAGCAGGTGGTCGAGCACTTTGTCGTATCCGACGAGGCGCTCGGAATCCGATTTCGAATTGAGGAGCTCGATTTCGTAAAGGAGCCGCGAAGCCTCCTTCGGACGCAATCTTTTCCGTATCCGGCTTCCGTAATACAGGAAAGCGCCGGCGAGCGCGAGGGGAACGGCTGCGGCGAGCGCGAGAATGACGGTATCCGACATGGGGAATGGGCGTTATTTCCCCCGATGGTACGGCACGGAAGGGAATTGTCACGATTTTTCGTAAATTTTTCTTTCGTTCGAACCGATTGGGCGCTATCATTGGCTGGCTATTCTTCCGTCCCGCTCCGTGTTCGCTTCTCAAAAACCGGTAAAGATCCTTTCCGATCCCGATAAACTCCTTTCGTATGCCGCCTGGTATTACGGAAGATACGCTCCTCCGCTCGCGAAGCTCCAGGCCAAACTTCGCGCCAAGGCGTCGACTCCGGAATTGGCCGAATCGGTTTTCGAGGCGTTTTCCCGGTATGCCGACGATAAAACGAACCTCGAATCCAAATTGGCCTCTGCCGCCGTCCGGGGAAAACCGCTCTCGAAAGTACGGAATTCGCTTATTCTGAAATGATTTCGTAAAGACGAGGTATGCTCCGTTTCCGAATCCGAATCCGCGTTTTTCGATTGGAACGTTCGGGAGCCGGCCATACGGAAAAGGCTCGAATCGTTTCTTTCCAAAGGAAAACCTTTTTCGTCGAACGTCGCGGCGCTCCGTGCCGAGTATCCGGAATTCCGGGATTCGATAGCCGAATTCGTTCGGGAGAATTCTCCGGATGACCGAAGCGTGCTCCGGGATTTTCACGGTCTGCCGGAAACGGTTCCGAAAGACCCGGGCACGAAAAAGAAGCTCCAAGATCGGTTGCTCCGGCTTGGATTCCGTTTTTCGGATATCGCCGCTTTTTTCGAAGAAGGCGGAGAATACGAAGAAGACCGCGGCGAATAGGCTACTTGGCGATAATCTCGATGACTTTTCCGTCGAATTCGACCTTGTCGCCGGGGCGGACTTTTTTCGCGCACATGGTGCAGATTTCGCCGTTGAGCTTCGCCCATCCGTTCTTTACGGAGAGCTTGGCGCTCCCGCCGGTTTCTACGAGGCGTGCGGCTTTGAGGAGCTGGGAAAGTTCGATGTGTTCTCCGAAGATGGCGAATTGCATGGAAATGAGATTAGTTGCACCGGAGCATACTCGCTCCCGTGCGAAAAGCGAGAGGAAACGCGCCATTTCCATTCCTCTCCCATTCCGGTTAGTCGTTAGTATCCTCGCTTCCGTAAATTACCGGACGGGGTTTTCCATCCGATCAGATTTGCAGGGATATTCTGAGCTTTCCGTGTTCGATAAAATCGTGTTCGTTCAACAGTCTTCGAACATCCGATTCGATTTCCCCGTTTACCCGTATCGCTCCTTCCGCCGCGAGGGATTTCGATTTTTTTCGGGAATAGGCAATTCCCGACATTGCCATGAGTTCGTGCAAATCCATTCCCGTTTCCAGCCCGTATTCGAGCATATGGGATGAAACGCCGTTTCTTTCCAATACCGATCTTGCCGATAGTGCGCTATTCCGTCTTTCTTGGCCGTATTTGGCAAATGCGTAGGCATAAGAACGGCGTCCGACGAGCACGATGCGTTCTATGTCGTTTTCTTCCGCCATGCCCTTGATAATCGCATTGACCGCATGGCGAAATTGGTGGATGAATGCGAAATCCCTCGGTTTCCGGATATCCGGAATATTGGCATGTCAAACATGTTCTTCCGGAATTTCGAAGTATCGGATCAGATCCTTCGCCGTGTCGATTTCCCGATTTTTCCCTTCGGGATCATAGCATAAGAGGATGTTTCCTCCGTTTTCAAAAATTCTTTCAAGCGACTCTTTAATCCGATTCGGAAGGGCTTCAAACCGGGTATGGTAGGTGAGTCCCTTTTCTATCTCATCCAATCGGGCTTGTTCGCTCTCGGACACGTTTTTTCCATACGCGCTTTTTTGGACGAGCGATTCGAATTCCTGAAATTCGGGAGTTTCATGGTACGGATAGTGTCGGACGAGATGAAGGTCATACCCCTTTCGATTTTGCATTTTAGACGCGTTTAATAAGTCAGAGCGTTACGTCTCCGCGATCGAGCACGATGCGAAAATCCGTCAAACTTCCGACACATCTGACCGGGAGATTCGTCGAGAATCTTTCCCGTACGAATTTGGAAAGGGGGCTGATGATTTTACTTACCATCTCATTTCGGTTTTTCGAATAGCTCGATGCCGGAAGGGAAGCGTTCGATATTTCTTCGCCCGGCGATTCGATAAGTTTTTCGAAAAGGTCGGAAGCGGCATTTTGGGACGGTATTTCTTTGGAAGTAAGCCGTTCTCAGCGGAAATAGATTTTCCGACCTATGGCATCGAAAATGAGGTTCTCGCTCGTATCCGAAAGCGCCTCGATATACCCGCAGAACCGTTTTTTCCCGGCGGTGTCGACGTATACTACCCGAGTCGCTTCGCCGGATGCGGTTTCCCGATAGTCTTTCAGTATCTCGATACCTCCGGAACAAGTTCCGTCTTTCGCCGAACGATAGAGGATTTCCGCTCCGGGAAAACTCTCAGAAATCCGCATCGTCGCATATTCCACCGCGTCACGCACGGCCCCTCTTTGCGCTACTACGAGATAAGAACCTCCATGTTTTCCCGAATATAGCGGGGTAATTCCGATAACCGGATTGTCGATGCAAAGGTTTTTCTGGCATTCGTGGATGAATTTTTCCGCGAACGGACCCTGTTCCGAAACCATGGCTAAAAGTTTTCGGTAGTGGTCGATATTCCGTACGAACGCGCCGACGGACGATTCGTCCGCCCATCCGTACCGGTAAATGCGGTCGAAAAGTTCGATGGAACGGTAATTCAAGTGCGCTTTTACGTTTCGAAAGGTTTCATACGTTCCCATCGTGGCATTCGAGGATTCCGGAATTCCTCGAGATCGAAGGTTTTCTGAGAGTCTTCAAAGAAAATTCGAAATCCGTTCGCTCTCTATGATGTCGGATTGGCGGATTTCCTCAATAGACCTCGAATCTCCGGGAGTTCCGCTATAAACGATCCAATAGTCCAAAGGGAGGTGGTGGTCGGTCTTGTTTCAGGAAAGCCTCGCGATGTCCACTTCCCACCGTTTGAGATTTCGAACGTCGAGTCCCGATTCCGCAGTGAACGGTTCGCTGAAATACGCGATGGGATTCGGGCAATCCGAAAGGGAATTGCGAATGCCTTGGGCGATGGTATTCCCCGACCGAGGAGTAAGCGAGAGCGTCCAGGCGAGATCGATGACGGACTTTTCTGATATCCCCGAAGCCGCTTCCGTCTCCGCATCACCTGAAGATTCGAGATGATGGATTGCGTACGAGAGCGTTGCGAATATCGTTTCGGTAAAGCCGATCGAACGGCCGCGAGCGACTTC
>JAUPLX010000087.1 GCA_030836665.1 Patescibacteria group bacterium | reverse complement strand
TACTCGGAAAATGGAAACATGCCCCGTTCGGATTGTTTAGTCTTCTCGCGATGCTCCTCTCTCTCGATTTCTTCCTTACCGGAGGGAGGGAGACTCTCATGGCCCAACGGGCGTTATTTTCAGTTCTCCTCATCCTTCCGCTTTTTTCCATCGTACAGAAAGCGGTTTCTTTTTTTCTCGAGGTTCAGTCTACGAAAACGGTTCCGTATTCGAAACTTTCCCCAGGGGACATGATCGATACGGAGTTTCTCCAAAAACGTTTCGGCTTCGATTCCGAACCCCTCATCGCTTCAGTATCGGGAAGGATTTCGGAAGGGGAGTCCCAAATACTGAAAAACCGGATTTCCCATTCGCTCGAAGAGAGTCCGTGGATTGCTCCCGAAGTGCGCCTGTACGAAAGGTTCGTACTTTCCCCGTATATCGTCTCGGCCTTCGTCTCGGCCTTCGTTTTCGATTGATTGCTCCAAAAGTCGTTCGCCCTTTTACGGAATCTGCCGTAGTTCGACCTCCGAATCTAATGGTGTCCGTGCCCCCCGCCATGTCCATGGCCTCCGTGGTCGTCGTGCCCGGCGTGATCGTCTTCCTCGTCTCCGTGGCCATCTCCGTGGTCGTCGTGCCCGGCGTGATCGTCCTTTCCTCCTCCTTTCCCACCTCCGCGTTTGAAGACCGCCTTGATTACCCCCAATCCCGCGGCGGTTACGATTTCCGCGAAGAAGGCGCGGTAGATGGCGAAAAGGATTGCCGATAGGACGACGGTTTGCAGGTGTGCGATAAGGTACGAGAACGCTTTCGAGGCGGCGACGAACGCGGAAAAGCCTGCGGAATCTTTCAAGAGCGTGAATGCCGTATCGACGGTAAATACGTAGGTCTTCGACATGAATCCGAAGGCTGAAGCGCATACGAGGGCTACCGCGAAAACGGCTACCGTTCCCGATTCGAGCCCGCGGAGAACGGGATTCGACATCCCCTTGACCTGCAATCCGCCGTTTATCGGGCCAAGGAAAAACAGGATGGGGATGAGGTACGCTGACGAACCGATGAGGAACTGCGATATCCCCGGACTGAGCACTTTGGCCGTTTCCGCCGTTTGGTAAGTCGGACCGAGGAGCGTTTGGAGGACGATGTAGATTCCTACCCCGACGACCGCTCCGTAGAAGGCGGAATAGGATTTTCCGCTTCCGAGGAACGCGAAAATCCCGAAAAAGAGAACCCCCACGATGGCTACGAGGAGGTCAGCGGTCGAGATTCAGATCGGCGCGGCGATCGGGGCGAGGAAACTGAGCATGCTATACGTTTACCGAAAGTCCCGAGACGACGACGTCTCCGGTTACGACGTTTCCATGCCGGCGACGGTTGCCCGTCTCGGCGACCAGATTCGCGAAGAGGTCTTTGACGTTTCCCGAAAGCGCGACGTTTTTGACGTATCCGACGGGCTTCCCGTTTTTCAGTTCGAATCCTTCGCCCTCGAGCGCGAATTTTCCGCTAATGGAATCGACGGTATGGAACGCCATGAGGTTCGTGAAGAGGAAATTCGCTTCGGTAAGCGCTTCCGGCCGTACCGGAGCTTCGAATACGAGATTCGATGGACCGGGATTTCCGGTAGTGGGGATGTCGAATTTCTTCGCGTTCTTGGAATCGGAAAAGAAATTTTTCCAAATTCCGTCCGAAACGACGTCGAGGTCTTCGGTGGTAATGCCTTCGCCGTCGAAAAGCCGACCGTATGCCGAATCCGGAAGACGGGCCGCCGAGCGGAGGGAAAAACCCTTCGGCAAGAGCGGCTTTCCGAGATCGGAACGTTCAAGGAACGTGGTCTTTTGCCGAACGTTCTCCGCCGTTACGGCACCGCAGAGGATATCGAGGAATTCCGAGAACACTCCCGATTCGAGCGCGACGGTGGCGGTACCGCTCGCGAAGGTCGCTTCGACTGGCGAAGACATGGCAAGAAGGCGGTCCGAGACCTCTTTGACCGTTTTTTCGTCCACTCCGACGAATTCCGGAAAAGAGAGCGAATCGTACCACGCGTCACCTCCCGATTCGGTAGGAAGGAAAAGTTCCACGCCCCAGTGGGACGCGCTTTTCGCGTAACGCTTCGCGGCGCCGTGCGAATTGACGAACATGCGTTCCGATTCTTCGACCTCGAACGAAAAAGATTCGATCAGCACTCCTTCGGGATACCGGAAACCGCGGATCTTTTCGAATTCGGCGGAGAGGTTTTCCGAAGTGACGCCCGAATAATCGAAACGCCGGTCGTCCGCGTCGACCGAGTCGCGGATATCCGGTACCGAAACGTCTTCGTCCGGAGTGACGAACGGCAAGGTCTTGCAAACGGCCTCGAGCCGGGAACGGATTTCGCCCACGTCGTCGTCCGCGATCGAGAGGGTCGCTTTCCGTCCGTCTTTTATCACGGTAATCATGACGGAGAGGCTTTCCCGCTCCTTGATCGAGACCTCTTCGCCCATGGGCGAATACGTGAGGCTCTTTTCTCGGGAACGCGAAACGTTGGCGAATCCTTCGACCGAAAGTTCCCGAAAAATCCCGGAAAGCGCGGAAGTTATGTTGGAAGATGGTGCTTGCATATGCCGATGGTAGCGCGAATGGAGCGAAAATCAAACCGACGACAAGGGTCTTCCGGCTTGGAAAAACGTTTTTTTTCGGTATGCTTTGCCACCGATAACGAACCTATGGCACGAACCGTCACCGAAATCCAAGCCCGAAAGGCGCTCTCGAAGCTTCCCGGAAACTATCGGGAAATCTTTTTCGAGAGGTCTTCCGGCTTTTCCTTGCGGATGTTGAACGGTCGGGTGGAAGCTCCGAATTCCCGTTCCCATGAAGGATTCTCGCTCCTTTCCCGCTCGGGGAAGGACGTTCGCTTCGGCGCGTTCCCGAGGCTTGACCGCATCGAAGAAGACGTTGCCGAATTCTGCCGCTCGAACGGATTCGCCGAAGAAAGCGAGCCCGCCGCCGCTTCCGCGAAAATCGCCGTTCTCGAACCGGGCGATCCGCTTTCCGACGCGGAGCCGATTTTCTCGGTACTTTCCCGAGTTCCCGAAATCGCGGGGAAGCATCCCTTCGTCACGAGCTACGAAGTCGTGGCGAATTTTTCGTACCGCGCCTACGCCGTAGCGACGAGCAAGGGGGCTTTCGGAAAGGATCTGCAAAAATACCACTCGTTCTACGTCATCCTCTCGGGCAAACGCGACGGGGCGCACGAGGAAGTGATGGGAAAAATTACCGGTACCGACATCCTCCACCGTTTCGATGCGGAATCGCTCCTCGGATTGTTCGAGCAGACCGCCCGCGACCTCGACCGCGCGCTTTCGGGCGAAAGCGCTCCGTCGGGCGAGATGGACGTGGTCATCGGGAACGAATCCGGCGGAACCATCATCCACGAAGCCGTAGGACACGGATTGGAAGCCGACCTCCAGAGTTCGAGCGTTTACCGGGGCAAGCTCGGACAAAAGGTTGCCTCCGACGAGGTGACCGTCGTCGACGATCCCACCATTCCGGGGCTTCGGGGGTTTTATGCGCTCGACCACGAAGGGAATCCGGCCAAAAAAACCGTCCTCATCGAAAAGGGCGTCCTCGTTTCGTACATGCACCAAAACCGCACGGCGGAACTCTTCGGAACCGAATCCACCGGCCATGCCCGCCGCGAATCCTACGCCTGTGAAACGCTCGTCCGCATGGGTTCGACCTATCTCGCTCCCGGCAAACATTCCAAAGAGGAAATCGTCGCCTCCGTCAAAGACGGGCTCTACGTTTCGAAAATGGGCGGAGGACAGGTGAATACCGTCACCGGCGATTTCGTTTTCAAAGTCGCTTCCGGTTTCCGAATCCGGAACGGAAAGAAGGCCGAATCCGTGCGCGGGGCCAATATTTCCGGCAACGGGCCGAGAATGCTCTCGGAAATCCGCATGGTCGGAAACGATCTCGAACACTTCGACGGCGGAACGTGCGGAAAAGGGCAGCAGATGCCCGTCTCCGACGCCACCCCCACCGTACTCGTACGTCTCAAAGTAACCGGTTAGTCCAGTGTCCCTCTATCAGAAATACCGCCCGCAAAACTGGGATTCCCTCTATGGACAGCGTTTCATTCGGGAAGCCCTTTCCAACGCGCTCCTCGAAAATCGGACCGTCGGAGGGTACCTCTTCCACGGTTCCCGCGGAACCGGAAAGACCACCGTCGCACGCATTTTCGCCAAGGCGGTGAACTGTACCGACCTCCAAGCCGACGGAAGCCCTTGCGACCGTTGCGAAAACTGTCGGGCGTTTCTCGAAGGGCGCATGGTGGACGTGGTCGAAATCGACGCGGCCTCCAACAACGGCGTCGACCATATCCGCGATCTCATCGAACGTTCCCGCTTCCAGCCGACTTCGGGAAAATACAAGGTGTACATCGTCGACGAAGTGCACATGCTTTCGCGCCCGGCGTTCAACGCGCTTTTGAAAACCCTCGAAGAACCGCCGGAACACGTGAAATTCGTCCTCGCGACGACCGACGTCCACAAAGTGCCGGAAACCATCGTTTCCCGCACGCAGCGCTACGATTTCCGCCGCATTTCCGAGTCCGACATCGCCGAACGTCTCCGATTCGTTGCCGAGCAAGAGGGGATAGAAGCCGAAGAGGGCGCGATCCTTTCCATCGCCAAACTCGCCCGCGGCGGCCTTCGCGACGCGCTGACGCTCTTCGAGCAGTTCGTTTTAGGAAAGAAGGTTACCAAAAGCTACGTCGAAAACCGGCTCGGGCTCGTGGGCGACGACTTCATGCACGTTCTCGAAAAAGCCGTAGCCGAACGCGACAGCGCCAAGATATTCGAACTTTCCGCCGAGACGCTCCGTCGGACCGATCCGATGAAATTCGTGGACGATCTCCTTTCTTATCTTCGCGACCGGATCGTCGAGGTCGGCGTGCGTTCGGCGGAATTCCCGCTCCTTTCGGATTTTTTCGAATCGGTTTCCGCGGCGTACGCCCGAGCCCGCGTTTCCCCGGACCCGATGTTCGTCATCGAGACCACCATCGCGAAGGTCGCTTTCGGCCCGGTAGCCCGGATTCCGTATGCCGACGTCGTCGCTCCGGCACGCCCCGCGGCTTCCGCGCCCGCCGCTTCAAAGAGCGCTCCGGCAGCCGTTTCCGAGAAGGTCGCTCCGAAAGTCCAAGCGTCGGAAGCGGCTCCGGTTTCGGACGGTTCGGGGAAATTCCCTGGACCGGCGATTTCTGAAGGCGAAGCCTTTGGCATGAGCCGGGACGGGGAATTTCCCGAATCGTCCGAGCCCACGGTCGCGGAGATTCCCGCGTTTTCCATGCTCGATTTGGTCGCGAAACTGAAGGGCGTTCCGAAGACCACTACGCTCGTCATGGCGTTGAAGAACGCACCGAAAGCGGCTTTCACGAATCCGTCCACGTTCGTCATCGTTCCGAAAAATTCCCTCGATTCCGGAGTGTTCGCACGGCCCGAATCGAAGGCCGCCATCGTCGATTTTCTCGAATCGCTTTGCGGACGGACGGTTTCCCTTAAGATTGAATCCGCGAATTAGTCTCCCGTAACGCACAAACCATGCGGCTTCCATTTTTCCTCCGGCTCGTATTCAACCGCTACTTTTTTCAAAAAATGGCGGCGATCACCCTGCTCGGGCTTTTCGTGTACGCCCTTTCGGATTTCCTCTTCGTCTTCCTGATAACGTTCCTTTTCGCGTTTTTATTTTTGGATTTGTCGAATTGGATTTCTTCGAAGGTTTCCGCTTTCTCGAAGACGCTCCGTTCCGCCGCGGTACGCAAATTCATCAACGGTGCCAACCGGCTTCCGGTCATCGTCACCATGGTGTATCTCGGCTTCATCGCCGCGGTCATTTTCCTCTTCTCGAACCTCGTTCCCCAAGTGCTCCAGGAATCCAAGGGCATCGTGTCGGAGGTGCCCGGTATCGTCGATCACGTCGAAAAGAGCATATCGTCGCTCGAATCCACCATGAAGATCGACCTCGGGCTCAAGTCGGCCATTACGTCGTACTTCGATAAGCAGTCGATGGAAAAAACCGCGAAAGACGTCTTCGAAAATCTCCGCAATGCCGGAATCGTCCTCGGAAAGATCCTCATCGCGCTCATATTGAGCTACGTATTCATTATCGACCGCGCGAAAATCGTCGGCTATCTCGAAACGATTAAGCGCGGGAATTTCGCCTTCCTCTACGACGAATATTCCGTCATCCTCGCGAAAATCGGCAAGGGTTTCGGGCTCATCTTCAAGGCACAGGCGTTTATCGCGCTCGTAAACGCGCTTCTGACTACGCTCGGACTCCTGCTTATCAGCGCGGCACACGGAGGGGACGTGTTCCCGTACATCTCGACGCTCGGCGTCATGGTATTCATCATGGGCTTCGTTCCGGTTCTCGGATTCGTACTTTCCACCATTCCGATCCTCATCGTCGGGTACAATTATGGCTGAGAGACTATCATCTTCATGCTCATGTTCATGATCGCGATTGTCCACTCGGTAGAGGCGTACTACCTCAATCCGAAGATCGTTTCTTCCTATATGGAATTTCCGGTCTTCCTCACCTTCCTCATCCTCATCATTTCCGAACACGTATTCGGATTCGTCGGACTTCTCATCGGAGTGCCCCTGTTTTACATCCTCGTGGATTTGGCGAAGGATCTCGACGTGTTCGTAAACAAGGTGAAAAAGGTCTCTTCCGCCATCGACACGACCAAGACTTCCACCAAGGAAGCCATCCATAAGAATATTCGGCTTTCGCGTTCGCAAGGGCCGAGCGGGGAATAATTTTGAGGTATTGCGGACGGACCGGATTTCCGTTATGATACCGGCGTTTATCCGTTAAGTATTTCATATGAAATCTCTTCTTCCCACCTTGGCTGACGTTATGAAAGGCGTTCGTATCGGCGCGGGGTTCTGCGTATCCGTCGCCATGGCGTACTACGGCGCTTCCTACGCCGCCGCCACTTGGGGCAACCTTCCGAACGCCACCTCCGGAACGGCGGTTTCTTCGACCGCGTGGAACGACATCGTGGCCCAATTGAACGGTTTGGCCGGAGCGATCAGCGTTTCGAGCGGGAACGTGGGAGTAGGAACGGCGAGTCCAATAGCAAAATTGGATATTTTTAAAAAATTCAATAGCCCCTTCAATCCAGCTGACGCGAGTTTGGTAATCGGAGATTCAACTAATTATTCCACCTCTTCTGACTCGAACATAAATGGTTCAATAATGTTTCGAGGCAATAGCGCAACTCATGGATTCTTAACCTATCAGCCTAACCAACTTAGCACTAGGGGGTTATTTCGAATAACGGGATATGGCGGAGCCTATAATTCGCACCCCGTAGATTTTAGCGTCAGTGGCAATGTCGGCATCGGAACTTTGGCCCCTGGTCAGAAACTGACTATCGAGGACGGGAATATGGAAGTGCGTAATTGGACTAATAACCGTCCTAGAATATATATGGCGGTCCGTTCGGGCGTCGGGGGATATCTCGAAACGAATGACGTGGGCTGTAGCGGTCCCACCACGGTACAGGTGGCTCAAAATAGCGCGCGATACCTTTGTTTC
>JAUPLX010000086.1 GCA_030836665.1 Patescibacteria group bacterium | reverse complement strand
CGGAATCGTCGGTACCGGCGGATTGTCCGATACCGTGGGGAACGGGGCTTCCGCCACCGTAACTTCGGGCGACATGCGTACCGTCGACGCGAACGACGACACTACCGACGTGAGCATGGAGATCGACCGTTTCGTCCAAACCTACGAAGATTCGTACCTCGCGATTACCAATCCGAATTCCGAGCCGCTCGAATACCGCATCGATTCCTCGAACGGATTTTCCCGTCCGGTCGTTTCGGTGGCGGCAGTGGGGAAGTCGGGGAAATCCATTTCCCATCTCGAATTCAAAGAAAACCGGACCCGCCATTTCGACGCGCTCCGGTACAGTCTTTTCAATGCGGGAAACTAACGTATCCGCGAAAGCGGCCCAAGGCGCCCGAGAGGGCGTTTTTTAGTATTTGCCTCCGGCGTAATCCCAGACCCCGTCTTCTTTGAAATAGATGATTTCGAGATCCCCGTCGAGTTTTTGGAAGTCTTTGGGAAGGTAGTCGATGCCCCCGAGTTCGTAGAGCTGTTTCGCGTCGTCGACCTGCTTGTCCGTTTTCGCTACGAAGGCGCGGTCTTTTCTCGTAATGTATTCCAAATTCAGTTCGCGCACGGCTTTGCCGAGATACGTCGTGCACATGGCGTCCATGTTTCCCGCTTCGACTTTTTCATCGAGACCGGCGGTGGCGTTTTTTCGGGCTTCTTCGACCTGCCGGATGAACTGGCTCGGTATTTCTCCCTGGTCGTCGGAGGCGAACGCCCGAACGAGGATGTCGCGCATTTCTCCGGAGAATTGGCGGCAGAGATCGGCCTTGCCGTTTTTCGCGTCGAGCGATTCGGCGATCGAGAGGAACATGAGGATCGATTTTTCGCGGCCTCCCGATTTTCCCTTCATAATCGCGCTCATGATGCGGGCGCCCGTAGGGGCGTCTTCTCCGGCGGCGGCGATGCGGTAGTAGTCGCTCGCTTTGTCGGCATGTTTGAGATTGTAGTATTCGACGTATGCCAAATAGTACGGAATCATCGAATTTTTGCAGGGGTTCCGGTACGCGGGGTCCGTCCATACCTTCGCGAGTTCCGGCTCGGCGAGGATGTTCTTGATCTTTTCGGCATCACAACTCGTCTTAATGCCCTTTTCTCCAAGCCATACGGCCTTGAGGACGTTCTTATCCTGTTCGGTTTTCGTAAAATGCTCGACTTGCGGATTGATGTCCGGCAGGAGCAGGAGCCCCACTTCGTACGGCGTAGTGAAAGCGGGATTGAGATCGGTGACGAGGTTGAGCATCTCGTAGAGATAGCGCTTGTATTCGGCGGACAGCGCGTTCGCTCCGACGTATTGGATGGCGGAAAGCCAGTAGAAATCGGCGAGGAGATTGTCGAATCCCGAGGATACCAAGCGCACGTCGTTCGCCTGGGGAATGAATTCCGGGTGTTCCACGAGACGGAGTTCGATGGCCTTGTGGACCGGGCGGGCGTTTTCGTTGGCATAGCGAAAGAATCCGACCGAAACGGCTACGAGACAAAGAATCGCGATGGTTTTCATTGCGTGTTCGAGATTACCGGAGGTGTGTTAGATACCTATGCCGTCTTCGGAGAGATCCGAAATGGCTGCCGAAACCCGTTCGTGGGAGGGTTCGGCGACCTTCGCTTTTTCCAGGGTTCCCACGTAGGAGAGGTGGAGCATGCGGGTGTCGCCTTCGCCGGTGGAACGGGTGGAAAGCCCTTCGACCTTCTTATCCGCCACGTAGGCGTGGACTTTCTTCCGTTCGTAGCTCGAGAGTTCGGGGAGGGTGATTTCGCCTCCGGTACGCATGAGCGAGCCGATGCGTTCTTCGATGCGGCGGAAGAGGCGCTCGTCTTTCGCTTGGAGGTAATCGTTGACTTCCAGATGGATGAGGAACGATTTGCCGACGGTCCGCTCGACGAGGCGGGTGAGCAGATGCCGGACGGATTCGAGGGTTTGCCCGTGCATGCCGATGAGCATCTTCGAATCGGGCGTCTTTACGGTGACCCGGTAGATGCGGCGTTTCTCTTCCTCCGGGTCTACGGACACGGATTCGACCCCGATGCCCATCAGAGTGAAGAATCGGAGGCTGATTTGTTCGATCTGTTCTTGCATAATTCAGGCGGGAGAACGGAAATTTCGAGCGAGATTATACATAATCCGTCCAAAAACGGAAATCATGAATTTCGATTTGCGCGCAAGCCGTTTTCGATTACACTCGTCCGCGCTTTAAAAGAGTTTTGGAGAGGTCGCATAGTGGCCTAGTGCGCACGCTTGGAAAGCGTGTGTGGGGCAACCCACCGGGAGTTCGAATCTCCCTCTCTCCGCCATGAAAAATAGAAAATGTCTCCATCGGGGACATTTTTATTTTTCCTGAATTTTTCGTCCGTTTTTCTTTGCGGACTCCACCATCCGGCATATACTGCCAGCATACGCGATGACCCACCGAGCCATGACCACCATCACCGTCGACGAAACCGTCCCCCTCCAACAAACCCACTTCCGCGACATGCGCGAACTCGCGGTAGCGGTGGAGCGTTGGAAGTTCGAGCAAGATATCGTCAAGGGAGCGCTCGGCGCGATGCGAATCCCAGAGAGCGAACTCGTAAACCTGTAGGAATGTTCCCTTCCCATATCTCGGAAACCCCGGAGGTTTCCGATTACCAGGATTCGTAATCTCCGATACGCTGGTACGCGCAGTAGG
>JAUPLX010000085.1 GCA_030836665.1 Patescibacteria group bacterium | reverse complement strand
TTCCGGAGGCGGAAATCGCTCTCGGAGGAGACGAAATCCTCATCTTTTTTCCCGCGGAGTCGAACGTTTCCGAAGAATCGGCGGTATCGAAGGTCGTTGCGGCGATTTCCTCGCACGGATTATCCTCCCGCATCGCCCATTCGCACGGAACCGGCGGAAGGGAGACGTTCGCTTCCCTCGATCATTCCACGTCGGTCCATAAGGCCGCCGAGGAAACTTTTTCCAAGACGGTGGCGTTCAAGGGGCTGTTCCTTATCGAACCGAGAGCGGTCATAACCTACGGAAAAGTGCCCGATTCGTTCGATCCGTCCAATCCCGCTTTCGTCCAAGCGGTAGGAACGCTCGCGAAAGCGGGGAAGGGGACGACCCTGTTTCCGATATCCTTCGGCGGATTCGGTACGCTCTCGCTCGAAAAGGGGCATTTGGAAATCCGGTTCCCGTAAATCAATATTGAAAGACCACATGCAAAATTCCGTCTCCCACGACTCCGTCCCGCATCACGATGCCATCCATCCGCATACGGAACGCCTCGTATCCCAAATATTTCTCGTAGGACTCCTCGAACCGGGTTCGTCGCTCGCAAGAAAACTCTGCGTTTCTCCGAACGAGAGCGAATGGCGTTCCGGGATAGTTTCGGCGAGCAAAGAAGCGCTCTCGCTTTTTCGACAGAGATATTTTCCGACGGAAACCCCGCCATCCTCCGCCGTTGACCAGAATATGGGAATCGTTTCCGGAAACGTCGTATCCGAATCCCTGACCCAGTTCGAACCCTACGTTTCCATGGCATGATGCGACGATGAAGCGCGGGTGGAAAAATTCCGCGAAGTCGTCCGGGGGCTGATTAACGAATCCCTCGTGCGAAGGGGGTAAAGGTCCGAACCATGAAAAAACCTCCCCGAGGGGAGGTTTTTACGTAACGCGTCCTGGCGGCCCGACATGCGGGGAATGCTAGGATATGACCACTCTTGTCCTAATTGGTGTGACCTCAATTGGCAATAGCCATATCGTAGCAGCCGAACGGTACGATTTCTTTGCTGCGGTTTTTTTGTCCTTTTGTTTCGAAAGAATCTCTCCCCTCCGGTTATTTTACCAGTAGTGGGGTCTTTTTATATGGATGCCTCCGGAAATTTCCAAGAAAAATTCTTCCAGGTCTTGTCCGGTCGGCGTTTCTTCCCCGTCCATTTCTTTCCAGAGCATGCGGAACGCTGCGGCTTCGGTAAGGAAATTGTCGGTGAAGAGAGGGGTCTCGTCATAATCGTCGTCTCGGTCGAGAATCGGATACGGATGGAAATCCCCGCGGCTTCTTGGCGTTGCGGTGTCTTTGCGTCTGGCCATTTAAGGCTCCTTTCGTAAAAAAGTTTTGGCGGAGTTGCCGAGAAGATTCTATTTCGAAATCCGGATTGTCAAACGAAAACTCCCAGGCGGGGCGGAGGTTCGTCGCGGACGGTATTTCGTATTGCCGAAAAGACCGAAAAAGCTATACTCCGCAGGTTTTCCACCGTCCGCGTCGGCCTTCTCCGCATTCGATTCCTCCGTTTCTCCCATGTCCGCCTCTTTCCGCTTTTCTTCGGTCAATCTCGGTTGTTCCAAAAACCTCGTCGACCTCGAGTTCGCCATCGGCGAAATCCTTAAATTTTCCGATCGGGTTCCGATGGAATATTTCGACGATCCGGAAGATCCGAAAGCCGAATACGTTCTCGTGAACACCTGCGGGTTCCTCTCTTCCGCCCGGGAAGAATCCGAGGCCACCATGCGTCTCTACGACGGCATGGGGAAGAAGATCATCCTCATGGGATGCTACGTATCGGTGAAGGACGACGCGTTCCTTTCGTCTTTAAAAAATCTTTACGCCATCCTTTCGTTCGTCGATTACGGCAATATCGAAAAAATGCTCTTCGGCGAAAATCCGCTCCTCGGAAAACCGGGCGTCGCCAAGTTGAAGAACGCCCTCGCGCAAGCGAAGGAGGGAAAACTCTCCGAATACCTCGACAAGGTCGCGACCGCGGCTTCGGCGGGAAAATCCGCCTTCGTATGGAAGGGCGACGAAGTGCGGGCGTACATGCATGCCCCGTTCCGCTACGAATACTTGAAGATTGCCGAAGGCTGCGACAATAATTGCACGTTCTGCATCATTCCGAAAATCCGCGGAAAACAGAAATCGCGCCCGATCGCGGATATCGTGAAGGAAGTGGAAACCATGGTCGCTTCCGGAATCCGCGAAATCGAAATCATTTCCCAGGATACCACGCGCTACGGCACCGATTTCTCCGGTGGGGAACCGATGCTCATGGAACTTCTCGAAGCGATTGAAAAAATCCCCGGCGATTTCAAATTCCGCACGTTCTACCTCTACCCCGACGTCATTACCCTTTCCCATCTCGACCGTCTCGCGTCGTTTACGAAATTCCTCCCGTATTTCGATATTCCGTTCCAGCATTCGAATCCGGACATCCTGAAAAAAATGGGACGTTTTTACGACCGCGAACACATCGAGAAAATGCTCGCCGCGATCCGTTCGAAATTTCCGGATTCGTTCATCCGCACCAGTTTCATCGTGGGATTTCCCGGGGAAGGGGAAGCGGAATTCGCCGATCTTCTCGATTTCGTGAAGCGTCACCGTTTCGAGAGCGTCGGGCTTTTCCAATACCACGACGAACCCCTCGCGGCTTCGTCGAAACTTTCGGGCAAGGTCGAAGAGAAAACCGCCCGGAAACGCGTCGACGTTCTCGGCGCGGCGGCGGAATCCGTTTATGACGAGCAGACTCGGGCGTCGCGCGGGAAAGAATTTTCCGGATACGTCATGGACGTACTCGATTCGACCGTCATCGTCCGTCGCGAAATCCGCGCTCCGGAAATCGACGAATACGAGGAGATTCCGTTTTCCCGGGTGCTCTCCGCCGACTCGAACGAAGTCGGTATCGGTTCGGTAGTGCGGTATAGGGCCAAATAAGTCCTACGGCGCTCTTCGGAAGCGCCTTTTTCTTTGGATTGCCGCGGGAAATGGGGTATACTGGCAACGTCTCCGAAGCCTCGGACCAATCAGAACGAACCGCCATGAAAAAGTTTTTCCTCGAAACGCTCGTCCCCGTATTCGCGCTCGTCGCTTCCGCAATCGTTTCACCGGTATCCGCCGCCGATTTTCCGTTCTCCGACGTGCCGGCTTCCGATCCGATATATTCGGATCTGAAAAAACTCTACGAACGCGGAGTCGTCGACGCTCCGTCGGATGGAAAATTCCGTCCGGAAGCCCTTATGGACCGCGACGAATTCGTGTCCATCGCCGTCGGCGTCGGCTGTAGGAAATGTCTCACTCCGACCGTTTCGGACGTATTGAAATACCGGGAAATCCCGTTCGTCGATTTCGAAAAGAAGAGCCCGTTTTTCTACTGCGTTTCGTACGCGAAAGAACGGGAAATCGTTATCGGGTATTCCATTCCCGGGGCTTCGAGCTATACGTGCCAGAACGATAAGACGTGGCAGGGGGTCCCGTTTTGCGCCAAGAACCGTACGAGCCGGATAGAGGCCGCCGCCATGCTTCTCCGACAAGCGGGCATCTGGAACGACGAAATGAACTCGACTTCTTTCGAACGGAAACGGACCTTCAAGGACGTTGATTCCTACTGGTACGGATATGCCCAAAAAGGC
>JAUPLX010000084.1 GCA_030836665.1 Patescibacteria group bacterium | reverse complement strand
GCTTCCGGCTTCGTCCCGGCCTCCGGACCTTCCTGCGTGGAGAACGTCTGCGGCGGGTCGGTCCCGGCCAACGCTTCCGCCTCCGTGGGCGGTACCCAGGCCGTCGGCACCGACTGGCACTACGCCGCTTCCGCCGGCACCTGTACCTTCGCTTGCGACGCGGACCACTCGTGGGACGGCTCCGCCTGCCGTCCGGACTGCACCGGCCCGCGCGCCGGACTCGCCTACGACTACCACGGCGGCTACGCCGGACAGTACGCCCTCTCCTCGGTCCCGGCCCTCGTCCACGGCGCTTCGGCCTCGTTCTCCGGTACCGCCGCCTTCGGCGCTTCCCCAGCGAACGGCGAACTCACCGCGACTTTCGCCTACTCGAGCTCCGACGGGACCCTCACGAAGGATTCCTCGACGAACGGTTCGGGCTCGTGCGCCAGCGCGAACTACACGTGGAACGGCAGCTGGAGCGCCCCGGCGTGCGCGGGCGATTCCGTTCCGAATCAGGCTTGTACTACGCCGCCTACCGGAGCCGTCGCCAATACCGCAGCTACCATTACCCAGACCTGGAGCGGAGCTACCCTCGTCCCTTCCCTCACCTCCGTCTATAGCGAAACCTCGAGCTCGACCGAGTGCTTCTATAAATGTAACGAAGCTACTGGTTACCACTGGGATGGAAATTCCTGCGTAAACACCTGCGTATTCGACGATCCTTCCTCTAAATTCGATTTCTGTACTTTCGGTTCCTAGTCCCATCTGACACCCCTGCTGAAAGACATAAGAAAAGGCCTCCTGATTTCTGGAGGCCTTTTCTTATCTGAGCTTACTTCAACATTCCGAAACGTGCGATTCATTGCTTTCCGTATCCCGCACTATTTTCCGATCGTTCGAATTACTCGGGCGATCCCTTCCCCAGCGGAACCAGATTTTTTCATCGAAACGGATCTTGCCGCAACCATAAGCGCTTTGAGTTTCTTCGGAAGTTCGGCGATGTCTTTCTCTAAAATTACCGAATACCCCTTGGCGGCATACGCCGCGGCATTCGCCCGCTGATGGCCGTTGGCGCTTCCTTCGAGCGGAACGATGAGCATATCCGTCCCGGAGGCTTCGATTTCAGCCAAAGACGTCGCTCCAGCACGGGTAATGACGAGCGTGGCTTTGGCGTACGCCTTCGCCATGTCAACTTGAGCGAGAAAGTCATGGCAGACGACGTTGGGTAATTGGGAGAATTTTTTCCGCAAGCCCGTATTCAGCTTCCCGAGTACGATTTCGAAATCGTACTCGGGAAGGATTTCCGCCGCGGCGAAGACGGCTTCGAACACGCGCGCCGAACCGAGACTTCCTCCGATGGCGAACACGAGAGGACGGTCGGGATTTTTCCGTACGCCATCAAAATGCCCCCAAGGAATCGTCGGGTCGAGCAATTGTCATGACACGACGCATTCTTTGCCCGGAAAGTATTTCGCGGCTTCGGCAAAACCGAGAAACACGGTTTTGGAAAATTTTCCCACGGAGCGGTTGGAAAGCCCGGGGATGGCATCGGATTCCTGAAGATATACGGGGATTCCGAGCGTTTTCGCCGCAATTGCCGCAGGCAAGGAGACGTAGCCGCCTTTGGAAAATACGAACGCGGGCTTGAGCTTACGGAGAATGGCTACCGATTGAAAAAATCCGGTACAGACGTTAATAGGTTCGATGAGGGTTTTGAGCGAAAAATAGCGGCGGAGTTTCCCCGAACGTATGGGAAAAAAGTCGATACGTTCGCTCGCTGCCACTTTGGATTCGAGCGAATCCGATTCCCCAATCCAGTAAAAAGGCCCATACCCCTCTTGGGAGAGCGCTTTTTTAAGGGATACGAGAGGGAAAATATGACCGCCGGTTCCGCCTCAAAGCAGAACGACGCCACGGTTCGGAAAAGATTTCATACGACCGGAATTGTACCCGAAAACATCCGACTGTCGAGCAATGGAAGCATGGAAACGGCGCGGGGATGGGATTTGCCGGCAGGAACGCCGCCGTCAATGATCGCGCACGGCACGTTATCGGATGGAATACCGTCCGAAGTGATCGGAGGCGACGGTTCCTTCGATTTCGAAACCGGAAAGCTCCGCGATGACCTCCTCCACCGGAATGCCCAATGCCGATGAGAGCGACTCGGCATCCGGCATGCCGAGTTCTTCGATCTTTCGAAACAACGGGGAATTCGAGCGTGCCGACGGATTCGAAAACGGCTGACCGTAGGGATTCGTACGGACGCCGATTCCGGATTCCGAAGCGGAAAACCGGAAAAATTCGGAGAGGACTTCTTCCGGACGGAGTACGCATTTCGCTAACCCGTCGCGGATGAGCGAATTGGTTCCGACGCTCCCGGGACGACCGACGTCGCCGGGGATGGCGAATACTTCCTTAGAAAATTCCAAAGCGAGTTTCGCCGTAATGAGGCTTCCGGAATTTTCAGCGGCTTCCGTCACGAGCGTTCCGGCGGAATAGGCGGCAACGAGAGCGTTGCGGATGGGGAAATTGTGAGCGAGCGGCGGCGTTCACGGAGCGAAAGCGGAAACCACGGCGCCAGATGCCGCGATTCGCGAAAAAAGCTCCCGGTTCGCCGAAGGATAATCCGTATCTATGCCCGTTCCGACGAAAGCGACGGTAACTCCGCCGGCTTCGAGCGCCGAAGCGTGGGCATGCGTATCGATACCGGCAGCGCCTCATGAGACTATGGCAACCCCCGATCGGACGAATGCCGTGACGAATCGTTCGGTGACGGTCTTGCCGTAGAGACTCGCCTTACGCGGACCGACGACCGAAATCGCGAAAGTTTCCTTCGGAAGCTTGCCGCGAACGTAGAGTACGGACGGATGGCGCGGGAGGGCTTTCAGAGTTTCCGGATATTCGCAATCTTCGGATAATACGATACCAACCCCGCGAGAACGCAAGGCATCGGGAACCGATGCCAATTCCCGGGATGAAAACCCCCTGCTGATGATATCCGCCCGTTCTGTCGGAATTCTTGCACGCAAAAGAAGCGGAAGTACGGATTTTCCGTCGGGCGCTCAAAAAAATCCGGACCACGCGTCCGGATTTTTACGGGAATCTTCGAGAATGAGGGAAATGTCCCTATGGGTCGCGCCGGCCGCATGGAGCCGGACGAATACGTCATGGTTACGCATCGGGATTGGATAAAAGGCGGTTGAGAGCGGGAAACGGGTCTTGTCCGACCCCTACTTCGACGGATGGAACGCGGGCGATTTTTAGGGACGGGGGAAGGAAATCCCTACCTTTGGAGACGGTAGAAGAAGTTTTGAAACGGAACATTTTGGAGAAAAATCCGCCCGATACGGCGGCAATGCCGGAACGCGGAGGTTCGGTATCGAACGGATGGGAAACGCGGATCGAAAAAAGATGCGAGCCCTTCAGGACTTTTCGGATTCCGACGGGCAATTCCGGATGGAGATCGGAAATGAGGAACACGACGGATTTGTTTCGAATTTTTTCAGAGAGGACCGCAAGCGGAAGCGTATCGGAAGTTTCGGGAGGAAGGTTGGCGAAATCGGCACGCAACGACGAAACGAAGCGGCGAATCTCCGCATGCGAAAGGGTCGGACGGAGTACTCGGACGCGTTCTCCGGCATAGGCGACGGCCCCGGCACGGTTGCCAGAACCTATGGCACTTGCGGAAATGAGTTCGAATACGGAAACCGCCTGGTCGAACCGGGTCGCCCCGGCGCTTCCGAAACCCATGTAGGCGGAGACATCGATGGCGCACCATACGGAAATCTCACGATCCGGGACGAAGGTCTTTACCAAAGTTTTTCCGCTCCGAAGACTTGCCTTCCAGTCGATAGCCCGAGCGTCGTCCGTTTCGGAATACGAACGGAGTCCGCCGAACTCGATCCCCTCGCCCGAAAACACCGAAGCGTGCTTTCCGGAAGAAAGCGACGCGGCGTTGCGGAATTTGGAAAGATTGAGAAAGCGCATGAAAAACGGAATCTTGAAAGAATTCTACGGATTCGAAAATCCGAAAACGGCTATCGGACTACGGCGTCTCCGATCTTCAATCCGTGAAGGACGATCTTTCCGGAACCGGAGACCTTCCAGATGGCATATACCCCACCCTTACGGAGGGCGTCTTCGACGGTATGCCCGGTATTTTCCTCTACGAAGAAACGGTCGACTCCGTAATCGAGGCGAAGTACGCGGGGAACGGTGACCGAGGTGACGCGCACCTTCGGAAAGCTTCGGCATAAATCCGTAGCGGTCCGGTCTTCGTCGTTCGCAGCGGACTCCGGAGAACCCGCCGCAAGGGGCTTCATCGTTCCGTCGTAACGGATTTCGGAAATGCACTCGTTCAGATCGGCGTAGAGCGCGACGACGGCTCCGGTCGAGGACAGTGCGGCAATCGCTCCGCTTCAGACGGAGAATTTGGTCTGCGGAGCGTTTTCGGATTTGGAAGCGGACGGGGAATAATCGGAAATCCATTCGCGCTCGTTTTCCATCGTTCCGGAAATCGGAACGGCACTGGAGGAAAGCTCGGAAGCGTATCCGTATTTCGGGTGTTCGTACGTGAACGAGGCGACCTTCGCCTGGACGTACCGAACGTCCGGGGCCGATTGGGTAACGTTCCTTATGGCGACGATTTCGCCGCTGGCGGTAAATTCGGGAGTCACGTATACGCGCTTCCCTTGGGTGACGTCGAAATTCACAGCGCCCGTCCATAGGACCAAGTCGCCGTAGGAAACGTTGGCGTAATCTCCGCGGAACATATCCCGGGGATCGAATCCCACGGCCGGAATGTAGACGGTGTCTCCGGTAGTTTCGACGTAAGAGTAGCGCGCG
Source organism: Patescibacteria group bacterium (assembly GCA_030836665.1). Classification (GTDB taxonomy): domain Bacteria; phylum Patescibacteriota; class Gracilibacteria; order BD1-5; family UBA2023; genus JANJWP01. The sequence goes on along the minus strand of JAUPLX010000084.1, from coordinate 5,798 downwards.
GCGATGGAAAGCATCGCGATAATCTGTATGGCAGCCGCCAAAACGAAAAGAAGGGGTTTTTTCATGGGATGGAACCGGAAGGGCTATTCGGAGATGCTGCGGACGAGAAGCTTACGGCGTCGCTCGACGTACATTCCGACGAGCATGAAGAGCGTTCCCCCGACGATGAAAAAGAGCGCGCGGTCCATCATCTCGAAAAACCAATCGAAATATTTGGCTACCACGAACAGGGCGAGGAAGGCGATGGAAAGGTTCACGAAGAACGGCTCCCGACGGAAAACCCCGAGCGCGGCGACGGCTACCGAGAAGCCGACGAAATAGATGTTAACGAACACGAGCAGGAGGGTGTCGTACGAAGGAGCGGTGAGGGCTCCCGCGTAACGGGCTCCCCCGTCGGTGACGTACCGGCTGGCTACGGCAAGGCCGAGAAGCGCGGCGACATGGATGAGCGGAACGAGCGAATCCCGGGAGAAATCGCGACGGACGGCGATGCGGGAAAGATACGACGATACCCCGACTCCGGCAAACGCGGCGAACAGCGTCGCGACGTACGACCAGCCGCCACGGTAATTATTCAGGACTCCGTCGAAGGTGAAAAGAAAAATTCCCGAAAAAATCGCGAAACTTCCCAATCGGGAATATACGGCTCGGAACGACGGATACCGGTCGGCATGCCAAACGGAAATCCCCACGAGGAACAATCCCAATACCGAAGGCCACCAAACGAGCATGTTTTCGACGTAGTACCACGACGACCTTTCGGAAGCTTGGGCAAGCATCCATCCGCCTAAAAGAAAGGAGATGAGTACCGGAAAAGACGCGAGACCGGTGACGTACGCGACGGGGACGACTCCGGCGAGCCACAGAAGCAGGGCTTCCGAAAACGTTCCGCCGAGGTTGAACGTCTGTCCGATAAGGAAAATGGAAGCTCCGTAGAGGATGCTTGCGAGCAGGGCGAGCGCGTGCCCGGTTTTCGGAAAATTCCGAACAAACAGGAGCGCGTAGGCCGCGGCGTATACCGATACGGTCGCCGCAGTAAGGAGCGCGAGTTTCCCCCAATCCGAAAAAGTTTCCCAGTTCGCGGCGAAGTAAAGGATGAATCCCACTCCGACGAAAACGGAACCGAGAATCGAGAGGATCGGAACGAGCTTGGACGTTCTCGATTCTTCCAATTCGTTACGGTAGTGCGCGAGAAGCTTGCCGGCGGCAGCCTTGGTGACCACGCCGGATTCGACGAGTTTCGGCAAGTCGGAGGAAAGCTTCGAGAAGAAATCGGACATGGCCGAAGGGATGAAAGGATATCCGTAACGGAACTTCCGCGGGAAGAAAAAATCCTAAGGAACCGGTACGTGGGCGAGCACCGCCTCGATGAGGATGTCCGGATCGGTTCCGGTGACGGTAGCTTCGTACGCGAGGCCGATACGATGGCGGAGCACTTCCTTGGCAACCGCCTTGACGTCTTCCGGAACGGCATAATCGCGCCCGGAGATGGCCGCGAGGGCCTTGGCGGCGCGGATAAGCCCGATGGACGCGCGAGGGGAAGCCCCATAGGCCATCATTCCGGCATACTCGTTCATTCCGTATTTCGCGGGTTCGCGGGTAGCGGAAACGAGGTCGGCCACGTAAGAGTAGAGTTTTTCATCGACGTGGACGCCGTCCTGGACGGCTTTACGGAGTTCGACGACCTCTTTTTTGCCCAACACTTTCCCTACCGAAAGCGCCTTCGAAGAAGACATGCGCCGCATGATTTCGATTTCTTCGGCCTTGTTCGGATAGTCGACGCGGATCTTTAAAAGGAAACGGTCGAGGGAAGCTTCCGGAAGGGCGTAGGTCCCCTCTTCTTCAAGCGGGTTCATGGTGGCGACGACGAAGAACGGCGCCGGAAGCGGGAACGATTCGCCGGCAATGGAAACGCGGCGTTCCTGCATGGCTTCGAGCAATGCCGACTGAACCTTGGAAGGGGCACGGTTGATCTCGTCGGCAACGACGACGTTCGCGAACACGGGTCCCTTCTTTACGGAGAATTCCCCCGTCTGCGGGCGGTAGGTCTCGGTTCCGACGATGTCGGAGGGAAGAAGGTCGGGGGTGAACTGGATGCGCACGGCATCCAGATCGAGAGCCTTGGAAAGGGATTCCGCGACGAGGGTCTTCGCTAATCCCGGAACGCCTTCGAGAAGGACGTGCCCATCAGAAAAGAAGCCGACGAGAAGGCTTCTGAGCAGGTCGTCCTGCCCGACTACGACGTTGGCGATTTCGGAACGGAGGGAATCGTAAGCCTCCTTGACTGCGGATACGGACATGCGTTTTTCTTTTGGGAATTAACGCGCCCGATTATATGCGGATTCGGTGATGGGGCAAGGGATGCCACCTTACGAAAAGAAAGCGCCCCGAGACCGGACGCTTTCGAATTCTTTCCGTAGGGAAACTTTATTCCAAATGCGAAGTGACGAACGCGTCGATAGCCGAATAGAATTCCGCTTCGCCGACGTCGTTCTCGATCACCGTATCCGCGCTCGCCTTAAGGCTCTTGGTAGCGGACTCGGCTTCACCCTCCTCTTCCCGGCAGAATTCTTCGAACGTTTTTTCACTGTCTCCGCGGTTTTGGGCCCGACGAACGATGCGGTCATACCGGAGGGCGATGTCGGCGTCGATATAGAGCAGGCGGAAATTTTCGTCGGACGCGATTCCTTCGAGATCGGAGATTCGGCGAGCCCCGTCGATGACGACGACGCGACGGGTCGAAGCGTCGATGGCTTTTTTCGCGACGTTGGAGAGAACGTCTTGTCCGTACGCTTCGCGGAGCACGCTCGAAAGTTGCTGCATATTCGAACGGGAAACGTCCATCTGGAGGGCTTCGAGAATCTTTCGGAACGGATCGGAAAAGAGGAAGACTTCCGCTCCGTAGCGACGGGCCAGATAGGCTGCCGCAGTCCCCTTTCCGGCACCGATGGATCAGGCAAGACCAATGAGGAGACGGGTGCGCATGGAGTAGGGGAGTTACCTAAAAAATACCGGCCGAGTATACGGGAAAGGCCAAGTGGAGCAAGCGAAAGAATTCTCCTAGCGATATTTACAAAAGCCGTTCCGCGGATAGACTCGGGAACGTCGAATCCCCCGTACGGCGCCGCATACGCGAACACGCCGAAAACCCCACATTCCCATGTCGTTCGTCCACCTTCACGTCCACTCGCATTATTCATTTCTTTCGGGCCTCGGAAAACCCGGTTCCTACGCGAAACGCGCCAAGGAACTCGGAATGCCGGCCGTCGCGCTCACGGACGCGGGCAACATGTACGGCGCCTTCGAATTCTATAAGGCCTGTAAGAGCGAAGGGGTAAAAGCCATCGTCGGGGTCGAATTCCAGCTCTCGAGAAAGGGTCGCGGAAACCGCGACAAAGATAACGACATCTACCAGCTCGTCGTCCTCGCGAAGGACTTCACGGGCTACCTCAACCTCATCCAACTCGTTACGAAATCGTACCTGGAAGGGTATTATTACGGCAAACCGCGAATCGATTTCGAAATGCTCGAAGAGCATAGGAGGGACTCCTCGGGCTCTCGGGGGACCATACCGGAGAAATCGCGCAGCACTCCATCACGGGAAGGGACGAACCGTTCATCCGCGAACGTATCGAATACTACGAATCCGTCTTCGGAAAGGGGGATTTCTATCTCGAAATCCAGGAGCATCCCGACCGGGGAACCCAATCGAAAGCGAACCAGTCGTTCATCGACCTTTCCCGGAAATACGGATACCCGGTCGTCGGGACGAACCACGTCTATTACGCCCGTCGCGACGATAACGAAGCGCAGGACATGCTTTCGTGCATCGGTGACGGCCGGCCTCTCGAAGACCCGGATCGCGCCACGCTCATCGAAGGCGACTATTCTCTCCGATCCGCCGAGGAAATGGCCGAGATTTTCGCGTATTTTCCGAAAGCGGTGGAAAATACCTTGGAAATCCTCGAAAAGATCCACCTCGACATTCCCTACGGACAAACGCTCATTCCGAAATTCGAACTCTCGGCGGAAGCCCACGGACGCTACGAAGAGTACCTGAAAAACATTCCCGAAGGAGTGAAACCCATCGGCGACGAAGAATGGGATCTCCGACGGCTCTGTTATTCCGGTCTCAACCGACGTTTCGATTTCGGACTCTCGGACCGGGAAGTGACCGAGTTCATCCATAAGCGGGACATCCCGCGCCCGGACAAGAAGCTCTCGGACATGTCGCTTGGCGAACTGATTTCGCTCTCGCAATCCTACCGCACCGAATGAACGGCTGCCGTCGTCGCCGCCATGGACGAAAAAAAGCGCGAAATCGTGGACCGCATCGACTACGAACTCACCGTCGTCGACCTCATGGGCTTCAACGGGTATTTCAACATCGTCTCCGACTTCATCAACTGGGCGAAGGATAACGGCGTTCCGGTAGGGCCGGGGCGCGGATCCGCGGCGGGCGCGCTTCTCGCGTACCTCTCGGGAATCACCGACATCGACCCCCTCCCCTACGGTCTTCTTTTCGAGCGCTTCCTGAACCCGTCGCGCGTCTCCATGCCGGACATTGACGTCGACTTTTCGGACGAAGGTCGCGAACGCGTGCTCGAATACGTCCGCAACAAATACGGGGCCGAACGCGTCGCGCAAATCTGCACCTTCGGTACGATGGCGGCCCGCGCGGCGGTCAAGGACGTGGGGAAAGTCCTCGGAATCCCCTTCGCCGAAATGAATAAGCTCGCGGCGCTCATTCCGAGCAAACCGGGAACCAAACTGAAGGACGCGCTCGAAGAATCGGTCGAATTCAAGCAGGCGGTCGAAGGTGACGGGCGGTATTCCAAAGTCGTCGCGAACGCGCTGAAATTGGAGGGCTCGGTCCGCCAACTCGGCGTCCACGCGTGTGCCGTAATCATCGCGCCGCGCCCGATGACGGATTACACCCCGCTCCAACATCCGCCGAAAGACGTGGCCACCACCGTCACGCAGTTTTCGGCGAAGCCCCTCGAAGACCTCGGACTCCTCAAAATGGACTTCCTCGGACTCCGAAACCTCACCATCATCGAACGCTGTCTCAAGATCATTAAGAACCAACACGGCGTCGACATCGACATGCTCGCGATCGATTACGAAGACCGGAAGGTATTCAAGGTCTTCGCGGAGGGCGATACGACCGGCGTATTCCAGTTTGAATCGGCGGGTATGCGCAAATACCTCAAGGAACTCAAACCCAACAAGTTCGAAGACATCGTCGCTATGGTGGCGCTCTACCGTCCGGGGCCGATGGCGTTCATCCCCGTCTACATCCGCCGAAAGGCGGGAATCGAAAAGGTTTCGTACATGATGGAGGAGCTCGAAGCCATCCTCCTGAAAAAATACGGGCGCGACACGGTCAAAGACGAATCCCAAAAACTGAAGCGCGACCTCGGACCGTATCTCGACGTCTCTTACGGAATCGCGGTCTATCAGGAACAATTGATGCAACTCTCGCAGTCGATGGGCGGATTCTCGCTCGGCGAGGCGGACGTTCTGCGTCGCTGAGTCGGAAAGAAGATCCGCGAAGTCGTCGAAAAGATCAAGATCGACTTCGTGAAGAAGGCCGAGGAAACCAACGGCTACAAACCGGAAACTTCGGAGTACATTTACGAAAAGATGGTCATGCCGGCGGCGGACTATTCGTTCAACAAGTCGCACGCGGCGTGCTATTCGATGATTTCGTACCAGACGGCGTACCTCAAGGCGTACTACCCCACCGAATTCATGACGGCGCTCATGGTATCCGACGAGGAAGACACCGAGCGCAT